>JAVXAG010000008.1:4017-26747 GCA_036660615.1 Anaerovoracaceae bacterium | reverse complement strand
TAGCCGTTCCCGACGAGGTTATTATACCATATTGCCATTTAGTTGTCTATTTACTACTTCAAATATTGCCCCAAAGTATTCATATATAATAATCTCCTATTATATCACTAAAGATTATTTTTCAGTGCAAATATGTTGCATGGAAAACTGATAATGAGAATCATTATCAGTTATCGCTGTAATTATGAGTCGATAAATAAGAAATGTCGAATTTGCTCACAGAAACACAAAAAATCGAGGGCTAGTGAGCAGATTCTCAGATAAAAATGGGTTTCAAGGTATTAATTGTCAAAATCACAAGCCAATGCTCCCACCGTCAAGTTGATTCTGTTGCAAATGCAACAGTTGGCTCCCATATATTGCTATATTATGTCATATGCCAACATATTAGTCAGTTACTTGCAAACCCCCAAATGAAATCTGCTCACTGGCGCATCTTTTTGAGCGATTCTGTGAGCAAATCAAGAAATTATTTTTTAGCTGGGAAAATTAGCGGGTTTTTACACCTTTCATTGTCAATTTTATAATTTTTCAATTAGTATTTCAAGTATTGCTCCAATGTCAAATCATTTTCTGTAATATACTTTGCTGCTTCTTTTCCTACAAATCTAATATGCCAAGGCTCATACATATAGCCGGTTCTTTTTTCTTTTCCCTGCTCATATCTAATTATGAATCCGTATTTGTAAGCATTATTCTTTAGCCATTTGCCTTCTTTTTCATTTCCATAGCGTTCCAGAAGATCGTAACCAACAGAAGCCGACGAAACATCTATGGCCAAACCTGTCTGATGCTCACTTGTTCCAGGTCTTGCACTAGCACGTTCTGCCTCTTTTAGTCCGTCTACAGAAACATAATAGTTAAATAAATACTTTTGTAAGGCATAACTTCTATAGCCAGATACCGCTTTTATCGTATGACCGTCCTCTTTTGCTGCATTGTATAGTTTAATATATGCAGTCTTTACATAACTTTTTACTTTGACATCACTGGTAGAATATCCAGTTAAACTTCGCAAGTTTGTGGGCACGTATTTAGAACTCATTTTGTTATTTTTATTAACAATCATCAACTTATCCTTTGGATCAGATTTAATAACACCTTTTACTTTTATCCCAATGGTTGTTGAAGGAGTGCTCAAAGAAATTGCATCATAATCTACCGAACATCCAGCAACTTTGTAGTAATAAGTAGCCCCTGTCTTTAGTCCAGTATCAACAAATCTTCTTGTATTGGCACTGTTAATCGTTTTGATAATCTTAAAATCGCCATTCTTCTCATTGGCGCGAAAAATCTTATATCCCGATACATCGTCTAGTTTACTCCACATAACCAACGTCTTTTGTGTTCCAAAATATGATTTGCCACTTATCAATGGCTTATCTCCTTGAGCAGCTGGTGTAGTATTTGCAGTATATCCACAGCACACTAGACTGATTAATACAATTGTAACTAATAAAATAATCCCCAATAATTGCTTTTTTTTCATAATCCTAATTCGCCTTTCTTTCCCCTTTTATTCTATTATATTTATAATATTTTCAATTTCTTTCTTTATTTCTTTATGGTCAAAATATGTGAAAATATATACCTTTATCTTTGATTCAGTACCGGAAGGTCTAATTATAAATTTGTCCTCATTGTTCAGGTGATATTCAAGAACATCTTCTTTGGGTAGCCCAGTTTCGCCTAGATAATCCAAAACTTCAATCACTGTCGACTGTCCTATTTTTTCCCTTACATTAGTTCTAAAAAAATCCATAATTTTTTTTATCTTCTGTTGACCTTTGGCTCCTTCAAAATAATAGTTAAAGGACCAATCCGAATAATTTCCATATGTTTTATAAATTTGATTCAATTTGTCCACAAAATCCATACCTTTAGCCTTGTAGTAAGCCGCCATTTTGCAAACAATTAATGCACTGCTAACACCGTCTTTATCTCTGACAAAAGGATTTACAAGGTAGCCATTGCTTTCTTCAAATCCAAAGAAAAAGTCGTCTATTCTACCCTCTGACTCAAGCTGAGTGATGTTCTGTCCAATATATTTAAAGCCCGTCAATGTGTTAATAACTTTCAGACCATAGTTCTCTGCGATTTTGTCAATAAGTGGCGTACTAACAATACTTCTGTAAACAATCTGTCCCTTTTTTGGCTGACCATAAGTACACAAAAAGTCCAAAATTAATATGCCTAGTTGGTTGCCGGTAAGTAAAAGTTCTTGGCCGTTATGAATAAGCGCAACGCCAACTCTATCACAATCAGGATCTGTTGCTATAATAATATCTCCATGCTTACTTTTTAATACTTTTAAACTTTCCTCATATGTTTGTATCTTTTCAGGGTTTGGAATAGCGCAGGTGGTGAAATTTTCGTCAGCTTCAATTTGAGAATCAACCAAAAAAACATTAGAAAATCCTACTGATTCAAAAGCTTTCCTAACGAACAAATTTCCTGCTCCGTTTAAAGGAGTGTAGACAATTCGCAAATTCTCAAGAATGTTTTTATCCAATATTTCATCAATAGTTGTAGCTTTTGTAATTTCTTCAATAAATGAGTTAATTATCTCAGTTTCATTATCAAAAGGACTGATTTTTCCACGTTTTATATCATTAAAAACGTTTATTTTTTCCGTTTCATCTAGTATGGCTTTTGCATCGACACCTGTAATCTGATATCCAAATTGATTGTATACCTTATATCCATTGTAATCCTTTGGATTGTGACTGGCTGTAATAATTATACCCATAGAACTGTGCAGTTTCCTAATGGTATATGAAAGCAAAGAAACCGTAGCAATCTCACTAAAAATAAAGGCATCTATTCCATTGCCCATTAAAACTTCGGCTGCCTTCTCTGCAAACTTTCGAGAATTCTTCCTACTATCATAACAAATGACAACTGACGGTTTGACAAAATTCTTGTTGACATAATTTGAAAGTCCCTGAGTAATACCCTCTACCACGTGTACATTCATTCGATTGGTTCCTGCACCAATAATGCCCCTTATGCCTGAAGTACCAAATTTCAGTTCTTTGTGAAAAGCTTCTGCGATTTTTTCTGGACTATTCTTTATATCTAATAGTTCGTCCCTAATCTCCGGTTCTAGCTCCGTCTGACTCAACCAATTGTCATATTGTTCATATATTTTTTTGTAAATTTGTTGTTTTTTATCCATACACTTAGTATACCATTTTTGTTTAGTTCTGAATACAAAAAAATGCTGCTCATCTAATTATGAAAACAGCATTCTTGGTTTTGTTAGAAAGTATTTTTTATTGTGGTTGCCATATGTGCCATATCTTTCTTTACATCTGACATATCTTCAGCAGTCCGTTTTACATCACGACTGATTTGTCGTTTTGATTCCGGTGTCATCCATTGGTACGCGCAATAACCGGCAGCACCTGTAACTGCTATTAAAACAGCATCTTTCATGATTTTATTCATATTCATACTCTCACACTCCTTTACTATTAGTAGTAATAGTATTTTACATATGAGACTTTTATATGCATGATAAATGCTTAACTTATTCTATAAATCCGCCACCAATAACTAAGTCATCTTGGTAAAAAACAATTGACTGACCTGGTGTTGATGCTCTCTGCTTATGGACAAAAGTAGTTTTAACAAAACCATCTTTATCTTTGTATAATCTGGCTGCTGCTGGTTTAGCCGCATACCTTATCTTTGCAAAGATTTCTTTTCCCTGATATTCCTCTGGAAACTCGCCACTTGAGTTTATAGTAAAAAAATTGTCTTTTGAGTATACATCATTAATCATCAAATCTTCATTTTCACCTAATGTAACAGTATTATCCTTACTGTTAATCTTTGTTACAAATACAGGCTTTCCAAAAGTAATTCCAAGACCTTTTCTCTGTCCAATAGTGTAATTAATAAGTCCACTGTGTTGCCCCAATATTTTACCTTTAGGATCAATAAAATTTCCAGTTTTAATCTGGTAGCCTTGATGTTTTATATAGGACACATAGTCATCCTTTTTTTCGTCAATAAAACAAATCTCCTGACTGTCCTTCTTATCGGCATTTGATAAATTGTTTTTCCTTGCTAGTTCTCTAGTCTCTTCTTTGTCAGCCACATCTCCCAAGGGAAATACTAGACGAGAAAGTACATTTTGTCCCAATCTATAAAGCATATACGACTGATCTTTGCTTACATTTTCACCCATTTTGACATAGTATTTATCCATATTTTCATCATGGTGAATCTGTGCATAATGACCTGTTGCAATAAAATCTGCCGATACTGAATCAGCAACTTCTATAAGTTGTTTAAATTTTACATTTGGATTACATACAATGCAAGGGTTTGGAGTGCGACCGTTGATGTACTCATTGCAAAAATCTCCAATTACTATATCTCCAAATTCTTTGGAAACATCTTTTGAAATAAATTCAATATCAAGTTGCTCTGCCACTTTTTTTGCTTCTTGTACACCCTGTTGGTTTTTACCTAGAACATCAAAATAGAATCCTACAACTTCAAAACCTTTGTTTTTTAATAACAAAGCAGCGGTAGTGCTATCCACTCCGCCGCTTAAACCCAAGACAATTTTATTATTCTGGAATTTCTTCATGATCGTCCTCATCTGCGTTAGGATCAAATCCTTCTAATCCTTTATAAGTTTTTCCATTTTTTGTAGCATAATCATATATTGCTGATTTGATTGCATGATCAGCCAAAACTGAACAGTGAACTTTCACTGCTGGCAAACCACCAAGCTCCTCAATTATTTGTTTATTTGTTAATGCCAAAGCATCATCAACGCTCTTGCCTATAATCATAGATGTTGCCATGCTAGAAGATGCAATAGCTGAGCCACAACCAAATGTTTTAAACTTAGCATCTGTGATTTTTTCATCTTCCACTTTGATTTGAATCTGCATCATGTCTCCACATACAGGACTTCCGTAAACCCCTGTTCCATCTGGGTTCTCTAGTTCTCCAACATTTCTTGGATTTATGAAATGTTCCATTACTGTATCGTTATATAACGCCATAATATTACCAACCTTTCTTGCAATTAACTGATGAAATTGAACGTAACTTCGCTACTATTATTTTAAGCTGTTCAACAACATAATCTATATCTTCTTTTGTAGTAAAATCTCCTACTGTGAATCTTAACGTTCCATGAATTTTTTCAACTGGAATGCCAAGCGCACTTAGTACATGAGATGGTTTAAGTGATTTTGATGAACATGCTGATCCCGTAGATACAGCAATTCCGCTCATATCCAAGTAAAGAAGCATAGCTTCTCCCTCGATGTATTCAAATGTGATATTTGCATTACCAGGATGTCTATGTTCCATTGAACCGTTTACAAAGACATCTGGAATTTCAGCTTTGACCTGTTCAATCAAATAGTTTCTCAAAGTAGTACAATGTTCTATATGACTTTCAAGGTTTTCCCCTGCAAGTTCTGCTGCTTTACCAAATCCGATAATTCCAGGTAGATTTTCTGTGCCTGCACGTTTGCCCATTTCCTGAGCACCGCCATGGATGTAATTAGCAATTTTAAGTCCTTTTCTAATGAACAATGCGCCCTCACCCTTTGGTCCATAAATCTTGTGAGATGATAAGGACATAAGATCGACTCCCAAATCCCTTACATCAATATTAACGTTGCCAAGGGCTTGTACTGCATCTGTGTGGAAAAGGATTTTATGTGCTTTTGCCACAGCCGCAAGTTCTTTTATTGGCTCTATTGTTCCGACTTCATTATTTACAAACATTACACTGATCAAAATAGTTTTGTCTGTAATGGCTGCTTCCAATGTTTCGGGTTTTACCGTTCCATCAGGTTCAACGGCCAAATATGTAACTTCATAGCCGTTCTTTTCAAGAAATTCACATGAATGTAACATTGCGTGATGTTCTATTTCTGTGGTTATAATATGGTTGCCCTTTTCTTTTAGAGAATTAGCAACACCAAATACTGCCCAATTATCTGCTTCGCTTCCACCTGCAGTAAAATATATTTCCTTTGGATTAGCATTTATTAACTTAGCGACTTGCGCTCTTGCGGATTCAACCGCCTCTTTTGCTTCTAATCCAATAGTATATAAACTAGATGGATTTCCAAACTTTTCTGTATAATATGGTATCATTTCTTTAAGGACATCTTCTTTTACTGGTGTAGTTGCAGAATAGTCCAAATATACTTGTCTCATTTTGTCAATGCTCCTTCATGATATTCGTAGTCTCTAATTAATCATTATACCAATATTTTTTCCCAATTAAACATTAAAAAGCATTTTTCATTAAAAAATTTTATATTTTTACATCAAACTTGGTTATTTTGTACTTTCCATTAATCTTTTGGCACATAAATTCGTATTTGTTTTTACTTTTGTATTCTTTTTCCAAATCTTTTATCACCCAAAATATTTCAGTATTACCCTCCAAATACCCATAACCACTCTCTCTAATATTCAATTTTTTTATTGAATAATGTACAATTTCATCAATATCTGTCTGCTTATAATCTTCGAAATTTTTCAAATCTCTTTTTAACAGTTGACCATACTCTACTTTAGCTAATTTGTCAAAAGCCGTTTCATAATTATATTTTTCCAAGTAATAATCGTTGAGTATTTCTATTCTGTTTGTGATTAAACTTTTGATCTTTTTCTCTTTGTTAACGGGCATCTTTGTTATCCCCGCTGTCAATGCGATAATAAGTATCACACAAATATTTACAACATATAATTTTTTCATTAGTATTCTCCCAATCACTTTTTAGAATACTATATAACAAAAAGAGAGCAAAATATGTCAGATTAGCTCCCCTAAATTAATAAAATTAATTCAAATTTTCTTCAATTTCTACTACAATATTTCCTTTATCTACACCTTTTGATGCTTCCACATCTTCGACAAACTCAATTTGGTCAAGTTGTACCTTTAAATTCTCCCTAAAAGCTGCAATATATTCATCTCTCAAAATCTTTTGTTCGGATTTTTCTTCTTCAGTCAAACCTTCAGCCTTTGATTTTTTGGAAAGTTGATTTATTCTATCTATTTTATCTTGTCCGATCATTGTAATTCTCCTTTTTTCATCAAGCATGCTTAATTCATCCTAATTATTCTACCATAGCTTCCACGTATATGCCACCAAAAAAATAACCGCCTAAGATAAAGGCGATTACTTTTTATAATTATATTTATGGAAAGCACTTTGGCTAACATACTTTGCGTTCTAGTCTAAGCTTGTCTGCTATAATTGCAATGAATTCTGAGTTTGTTGGTTTACCTTTGTCGTTTTTGACTGTATATCCAAACAAGGTATTAATAGTTTCTATTTTACCTCTGTTCCATGCGACTTCAATTGCGTGTCTTATTGCTCTTTCTACTCTGCTAGGTGTTGTATTATTCATTTTAGCGATTGACGGATATAACTCTTTTGTAACAGCGCTTAGCATGTCCATGTCTCCCACAACGAGAGTTATTGCATCTCTTAAATATTGATATCCTTTTATATGTGCTGGTACACCTATTTCATGTATTAAATTTGTTATATCTATTTCCAAATCGTTTTGTTTTACAGCATCTTTATACACTATTGCTTTTCTAAGATTATGTTTATCTTCGATTGTTTTTTCTTCTTCTAAATCAGCGCTCATTATTTGCTTAATTCTTTTTACTAGAATACTTAAATTAATAGGTTTGACTAAGAAATACTCCGCTCCCAAAGAAGCAGCTTTTTGAATGATAGAATCTTGTCCCACAGCTGAAACCATAATTACCCGGGGATATGACTTTAGCTCCAAATTGTTTAGTGCCTCGAGAACACCGAATCCATCAAGATGCGGCATTATCAAATCCAATACAAGCACATCTGGATTTTTTTCCTTTATCTCGTCCAGCGCTTGTAGTCCATCATTGGCAACAAATGACACTTCCATATCGTCCTGATTTTTTAAAAAATCCACTAGTACTTCACAGAAATCTAAATTGTCGTCGATGATGCCTAACCTAATTTTTTCCATACACAAATCCTCCTATTGGACCTACTTCAAGGACTCCCGCCTTGTGTAATTATTCTACAACGGAACCCCCTCCAATGGGCATTAATCTATCGCAAATTGCACCAGAAACGACACAAAACCGACAATATAAATTCAATTTTCACATTCTTCTACCATCCACTCCACGAATACTCCGTAACCTTTTTTAGGGTTATTTACAAATACATGTGTTATTGCACCGATAATCCTATTATTTTGTATTATTGGGCTACCACTCATGCCCTGAACAATGCCACCACAGGATTCCAAAAGACGTTTATCGACAACCTTTATCTCTAAACCTTTGCTCTCGGCATTTTTTTGATAGTTTATTTTGTCTATTTCTATGTTAAATCTTTCTATATTGTTTCCATCAATAGTAGTGAGAATATATGCTGGACCTTTTTCGACCTGACGTTGTTTCCCCATTACCACTGGTTCCTGCAATCTGATATCTTTAATAGTGTCTGTGGCTTTACCATAAATTCCAAATTCAGTATTTTTTTCAAGTATTCCTAATGGAGATTCTGAGTCATAAAAAATTCCTCTTATTTCTCCCGGTTTTCCAACTTCGCCTTCTTTTACAGATTTTACTTGAGTCTTTAACAAATTACCATCTTTCACCTGAAGCAATGTCCCTGTTTCGGTTTCATAAATTCCATGGCCAAGGGCAGCAAATTTTTTTGTTTGCGGGTCATAAAATGTCAAAGTACCTATACCGGCTATTTTTTCTTTTACCCATATTCCTATTTTATATACTCCATCACTGTAATCTTTTGCCGGAATAACATTTTTTTCAATGATTTTTCCTTTTCTATTTACTACAATTTTTACTTCTTGTTTTGTATTGTTTACTATGTTCTTCACATCGTCAGCGCCGTAAACTTTTACACCATTCATAGAAATTATTGAGTCACCTACCTGTATTCCAGCATCTAACCCAGGGTTGACGATATCCTTTTTTGTTTCAATTTCTTCCAGCCCGACTACTAGAACACCTTTTACATTCATCTTTAATCCTACTGACTGACCACCTGGAATTAATACTCTTTCTGATACCAATTTTTCTGAACTTGTAAATACAGACAATTCTTTTGGGAAAAATAGTCCTACCAAAACAGCAACAGAAATAACACAGAAAAACAGTAAAAATATCTTTTTGAACTCTTTACTCATATTGCACCTAGCTCTCAAAATCTTGTAATAATTTATAAAGTTCTTCTCTTGTTTTTATGTGAATACCTTTTTCAAAATTCTTCTGATCACTCTCTGCAAGGGTATCATAGACAATACTAGTATCATCTAGTTTTACAATATTGCCAGTATTCTCATGGAAAAAAACCTTAATGCTATTATTATCGTATTTCACTAGATAATATGACTCTTTTTTTTCATCTTCATCGTTATTTTCAGCATTATCTACATCAATATCTGTATCCACATCTACATCAGTATCTTTTTCACCTGTACTATTTGGATATTTTTCCATATCCTTAGATTGTTCTGCTTGTTTATTTGCATTAACTTGGGTATCCGTCATCTTATCCGGAATAAAAAAGAAAGCAGCTAATAGAACAAACAATATGGAACTTAAAGCTATAATGACTTTCTTTCCCCTTTTTTTCTTTTGACTAAACATATAATCACCTCAGAATCATTGTTTACAAAAATGAGAAAGATTATACTTTTTATGCTAAATCTCAAAGATATAATTATATTTTTATTTTATCTTCCAGCTTTTCATATGTCTTATCGCCAATTCCACTAATGTTTTTCAAATCTTCTTTACTGGTAAATCTGCCATTTTCAGTTCTGTAATCGATAATTTTCTGTGCCGTAGAAGGACCAACACCAGGGATTTCTTGTAGTTGATCCATATCTCCATTATTTATGTTTATTTTTCCATCAGAACTAATACTTGAGTTTACACCCTCTGAATTTTCTCCATTGGATTTGATTTTTGAAGGAATAACAATTTTTTGTCCATCACTAATGATTTCAGCCTGATTAATTGCATCTAAATCCGCATTCCTTGTAAACCCACCGGCCATTTTTACCACCTGAAATAATCTGGTTTTATCATCAACTAGATACACCCCTGGAGCTTTAACATTTCCACTGATATCCACGTAGTATTCTATCTTTTCTGAGCTTGCGTCTTCGGCTGCCTGCTCCTCCGCACCTATGGTGTCACCATTTTCTATTGTCAAAGCCTCATCATCTTTTCCGCCAAACACAAAAAAAAGAACAGCAACTATAATCACAAAAACTACAGTTGCCATCTTTACAATTTTTTGGTTGTCCTTTAAATAGTTTAAAATCTTATCATATTTTTCCATAATATCCGCCTTTAATAAAATAAATACATTCTTTACAATATATTACATTCATTCAAAGGCATTGTCAAGCTAAAATTGTAAATTATTTACAAAACTTAATTTCGTTCTTTCTACTTCAATGTCATACCTTTCACATTGGAAACCAGCGAAACTGCAAAACGTTGCAATTACAAGTTCTGGACTAAGGTTAGAAACACTTCCACAATCGAGTAGTAATTTTAATGATAGGTTTTCCCCTTCATCAATAAGTTGAATTCGTCTAATCTTATTCTTTATATCTAGCGGTTCCAGTTTTTTTGACTTCTTTTTTCTTTTTTCCGCCATTATTTTTTCTTGTGCTAGATAATCGGAGACTGTTTTTTCATATTTTGCTACATCATTTTCTACTGGAAAAGTTACAATATATTCAGCTTCGGTAGCCATAGCCGCCAAAGGTTTGGTTTCTTCTATAAATTCCTTACAGCTTAGAATTGTAACACCCTTAGGCATTACTTTTGAAAGTGCTTCGATTATTATCTCGTTAGTAAACTTTTCTTTTGTCTCAAACTCAATCAATTCATATGTGCTACTGTATCCAAGGGACAATGGCTGACCAAAACTCATCTTTGGATGCGGGTTAAACCCTTGGGAATGTTCTAAATTTATTCCAATTTTTTTAAACGATCTTTTAAATAATCTCAGTATATCCAAATGAGAAGTGTATTTTATATATCCACTTTTTGTGAATTTCACTACATATTTATTCATAAATGCCTCCCACTTTACACTCTGTTCTTTTGTTTATTCCACAGCCTACGCAGCCATATCTACAATCTTTGGTAATTTCCCCTTTTGTAGCTTTTTCACTTTCACTGATAAGAAAATCTTTTGAAACTGAACAGTCAATTATATCCCAAGGAAGAATTTCATCGTAATCCCTTTTTCTTGTAGAGTAAAAATCTGCATCTATCCCTGATTTTTCAAAAGCGGCTTGCCATTTTTCTATATTAAAATGTTCAGACCAACTATCAAATTTGCAACCTTGATTAAAAGCTTCCAAAAGTAGTTTTCCAACTTTTCTATCGCCTCTAGCAAAAACGGCTTCGTATGTGCTAGTCAAATCGTCATGATAGTTAAAGGTAACTCCTCTAATTCTCAATTTATCTCTCAAATAATTGTGTTTATCTGTGAAATCCTCTTTTGTATTTTGTGGTACCCATTGAAAAGGGGTGTTTGTCTTTGGAACAAAATTTGAAACACTTACTGTAACATTAAATCTGCCACCACCGTTAAGTTGTCTGCTCAAATCCATTATTTTCTGTGCAATATCAGCTATTCCATCTAAATCCTCGTAAGTTTCAGTTGGAAGTCCAATCATAAAGTACAGTTTTACATGTTTCCATCCTAATTCGATAGCTTGTCCAACTGCCCCAAATATGTCTTCTTCAGTTACGCCCTTATTTATTACATCACGAAGCCTTTGTGTTCCAGCTTCTGGTGCAAAAGTCAATCCCGACTTTTTGTATCCCTGTATCTCCTGCAAAACTTTAAAGGAAAAAGAATCTAGTCGCAATGATGGCAATGATAAAGACACGTTTTGTCCTTGACATTCTCCCATTAGTTCCATTGCTAGTGGTTCAAATTCCGAGTAATCACTAGTTGAAAGTGATAAAAGTGATAATTCCTCATGACCAGTGTTTTTAAGTTGTTCTCTTGCAATATTGATTATTGTATCTTTTTTTCTTTCTCTAACTGGTCTATATATCATTCCAGCTTGGCAAAACCTACACCCTCTCGTGCAACCCCTAAAGGTTTCAACTACGGCTCTGTCATGTACAGTTTCAATAAATGGAACAATGTTATTTGTCGGGAAAGGTGTTTCATCTATGTTTTCTATGATGGATCTTTCTACTTTGTCCGGTGCTCCCTCAAATAGCTTTTTATATTCTTTGATAGTTCCATCTTGATTATATATAGGTTCATAAAACTCTGGAATATACACACCTTCTAAGGACGATATGGATTTGTAGAAGTCTTGTTTATTGGCATTTTCACCATTTTTTTCTTTGTATTCAATATATTTTTCTACCAGCAGTGGCAAGCTGACTTCACCATCTCCGATTAGAAATACGTCGATAAAATCCGCAAGTGGTTCTGGATTATATGCGCATGGCCCACCTGCCACAATAATTGGACAATCTTCTCCTCTATCTTGACGCTTTAGTGGCATTTGTCCAAGATCAATCATATTCAAAATGTTTGTAAATGACATTTCGTATTGCAAAGTGAATCCCAAAAAGTCCATATCTTTCACTGGTGTTTTTGTCTCCAAAGTGAACAATGGGACTTGGTTTTCCCTCATCAAGTTTTCCATATCAATAGCTGGAGCAAACACCCTCTCGCAATAAATATCTTCCTTGCCATTCAAAATATTATACAAAACCTGCAATCCCATATATGACATTCCTATTTCGTAAGTATCAGGAAATGCAAATGCGAATCTACCTTTTACAGTATCTAGGTCTTTTTCAATAATATTAGTTTCTCCACCGATATATCTCGCTGGTTTTTCAACTCTTTTTAATAGTTTATCTAATTTTTCGTTAAGGTTCATAAATCCTAGCCTTTCATCATCAAATTATCTATTGATTTTCCGATAATTTCCTCAATCTCTTTAATCAACTTCCTTGTTTCTTCTTTTTTTAGAAGAATTCTTTCTACCCTTTCAGGCGAATCTTTTACTTTATCTATAAGATATTGAATTCTTTCATCTAATCCAACATATTTATTTTCTTTTACTAATCTGTCACCCAAGCACACCATATCTGTTTCACACAAATTTTTTATATCGTTAAACTCATAAAACATATGCACTCTCACAATGTTGGCTTCGTCAATAAATCCAAGGCCCTCAAGTATATCTGCTCCGACTTTCCAATGTTCATCCTGCGCTCTTGCAACATCATGGGCTAGTCCAGCCCCTCTAATCAAATCTATATCAAAATCATATCCAAATTTGTTAAGTTCTCTTCCGATAGTTTCTGCAACTGCTGTAACCGCTTTGCAGTGGCCTATTACATGCAAAGGTGTGTTATACTGCTTGTACAATTCTTGGCATCTTTCTTCTGTTATTCGTTTTATGCTCATTTATCTCACCGACCTTCCAAATCTAAGTATACCATAAAAACTGATATATTTTAATTCAAATCTTCTAAATTGTAATAGAAATCTGTTTCGGATTTTGTATCGTAACTTCCTATTATCTCGCCTCTTTTTACTCTCTCTGACTCAACAACGTTAATATCGCACAAATTCCCATAAACAGAAATTGCATCTTCATGTTGAATTTTTATATATAGACCAATTTTTTTATCTATTCCTGAACAAAGAACCATTCCACCGGATGTGGCATGAACATGCTTAATATTACCATCGGACTTTTCATCTATTGGCTCGCCGTATTCCCCCACTTTGTTGGCCGAAACTACTGCCGACACTACCTTTGAAGGTGTTTGCATTATAGCTGCAACAAGTCTGTTCCCAGTATCTTTTATATCGTCAAAGGAAAGATTCCTCATTACTTCTTTTGTACCTTTTTCTGTCAAATAGTTCAATGTCTTATTATCTATTCTACTAAAGATATTAAAGGAAAGTACTATGGCCAAGCATATAATAACCTGCACTAAAATTTTGTCTTTTTTCATTCTAATCACCTCTATACAAGGTATTATTTAATGCTGATTATTATTACTATATATTAAAACAGGAGGGTTTTGCCCCTCCATATTTTTAGTATTGGTCAGTATTCCCTAGTGTTGATTAGTATTCATCATAGTACTCAAATTCATAACCGAAAATACGAATTGTATCACCTTCACTTAGGCCAATTTCCAACAGTTTTTCAATTGCTCCTCTTTTTTCAACGTATTTATACAAATATCTAAGGGAACCCATATCATTGAAGTTAGTTGAATCAAATATCTTCTGCAATTGTTTGCCCTTTAGGACAAAAACTTCTCCGTCTTTTGATGCAAATACTTCTTTGAAATCAGGATCATTATCTTCAAGATCAAAGTCGAACATTTCTTGTTCTTCCTCTTCTTCTGGGTTCAGTGCAATTTTTTGTAATTCTTCTGCTGCTGCAGACAGAACTTCGTTGACACCCATATTAATTGGTGCCGACATAGGAAACACTCTGTATCCCTTTTCTTCAACATATTCTTTGAACTCCAAATACTTGGAATCTTCTTCTTCTAACATATCCATCTTATTGGCAACAACCAACTGTGGTTTTTTTAGTATTCTCTCGCTATAAAGTGCCAATTCATTATTAATTTTTTCAAAATCATCAATTGGATCTCTACCCTCAGAACCTGAAATATCCACGATATGGATAAGAACTTTTGTTCTCTCGATGTGTTTTAAGAATTTCAATCCTAGTCCTAGTCCTTGGTGTGCACCTTCTATTATTCCAGCAATATCCGCCATTACAAAACTAGTGTCAAATATCTTAACAACTCCCAAATTAGGTGAAATAGTTGTAAATGGATAGTTGGCAATCTTTGGTTGCGCACTAGTTGATACTGATAGAAGTGTTGACTTTCCAACATTTGGGAAACCAACTAGTCCAACATCAGCAATCAATTTCATTTCTAATACTATATTTCTTTCTTTAGCAAAACCACCAGATTCTGCAAAGTTTGGTGCTTGTCTTACAGCAGTTTTGAAATTCACATTTCCTTTGCCACCTTTACCACCTTTTGCTACAACAAAAAACTCTCCATCTTCAGTCAAGTCTTTCATCACTAATCCACTGGCTTCATCTATTATTACGGTACCCATAGGAACTTTAATTACAAGGTCTTCACCATGTTTTCCAAACCTTTTCTTTTTCATTCCATTTTGACCGTTTTCTGCTTCATATTTTGTTTTATATCTAAAATCCATTAAGGTTCTCAAATTTCTATCGGCCATGAAAATTACGTCTCCGCCTTTTCCGCCATCTCCGCCATCTGGTCCGCCTTCTGGTACAAATGGTTCTCGTCTAAATGAAACACATCCATTTCCACCTTTTCCAGATTTGATATATATTTTGGCTCTATCTACAAACATTCTTAGAACCTCCTCACTCTTTCTTTCTTCTAACTTATTATATCCTAATAAGTAATTTAGAATTAAAAAGCCCCTAAAAAAATAGGGGCTAATAAACATTGTTTTAAGCTTCTTTTGAATAAACGCTTACTTGTTTTCTTTTCTTGTCATATCTTTCGAACTTAACTGCTCCATCAACCATAGCAAATAATGTATCATCGCCACCGATACCTACATTGTTTCCTGGATGGAATTTAGTTCCTCTTTGTCTAACTAAAATGCTTCCAGCGCTAACATATTGACCGTCACCAGTCTTTACGCCTAAACGCTTGGCCTCACTGTCACGACCATTCTTGGAACTACCTACACCTTTTTTACTTGACATAAACTAGACACCTCCTCGCTATATCACAAATTATTGAAATTACTTTAATGCTTCTTCAATAGCTTCGATTATTACAGCTTTTGTAGCTTTTTCATCGATAGCAATATTGTTTTCTTTAGCAAAAGCAATTAATTCATCTTTTTTCATTGATGCTGAAACTTTCTTTGATTCTTTATCTGCTTCAACTTTTTCAACTTCTACTACTGGTGCTACTGCCTTTTTAGGTGCTTCAGCTTTCTTAGGAGCTGATCCATCTAAAGATACAATCTTTACCATAGTATATGGTTGTCTATGACCTTGTTTCTTTCTGTAGTCTTTCTTTGCTTTGTATTTGTAGATAATGACTTTATCGCCTTTACCATTTTCAACTACTTCAGCAAATACTTTTGCTCCTTCTAAATAAGGTGCTCCTACCTTTAGGTCTCCTTCATTGCTTAGAACTAATACTTTATCAAATTCAACTTTTTCTCCAGCTTCTACGTTTAATTTTTCAATTGTGAAAACGTCGCCTTCTTGAACTCTGTATTGTTTTCCACCTGTTTCAATTACTGCGTACATGTTTGTTTTACCTCCTCTATCCAGTCTCGCCATTATAGGTAGCAATTATATTGCTATATTGCTTTCAAAAAACCCATTTTGTGCGGCTTAACTCATATATAATAGCATATATCGGATAGCCTGTCAAACAAATTTCATTAAAGTTTCAACATTATTTGTCATTTCTTGCGATTTTTAGGGAATTATTCGATAACTACCCCATCTTCGTCAACAATTATCTCTTCTGTATCCTTTTTTGTAACCTTTTTAGCTGCAACTTTTGTAGCTTTTTTCTCTGCTTCTATGTCAGCTTCTCTGGAAGCCTCTCTCGATGCTTCAGATGCTTCTCTTGATGCCTCTTTTTCGGCTGCTTCTGTTATCTTTGCCTGATGTATATTCTCTAGTAAAAATTTTTCAATCTTGTCAAGTGTTCCTGGATTTGCTTCCAAAAATGCCTTTACATTTTCTCTACCTTGACCTATTCTTTCACCATCAAAACTATACCAAGATCCTGCTTTTTCTACTACTTTGTGTTCAACAGCACAATCCAATAAATCGCCTGATTTTGAAATTCCTTGTCCATACATAATATCAAACTCTGCTTGTTTAAACGGTGGTGCAACCTTGTTCTTTACGACTTTTACTCTTGTTCTATTACCCAGCATAGTATCACCGCTCTTTATAGTTTCAATTCTTCTTACATCTAAACGCATAGATGAGTAGAATTTTAATGCTCTACCTCCAGTGGTTACCTCAGGACTACCAAACATTACACCGACTTTTTCTCTAAGTTGGTTAATGAAAACAATGCAGGTGTTGGATTTGTTCACCGTACCTGTTATTTTTCTCAATGCTTGTGACATAAGTCTAGCTTGTAATCCAACATGGGAATCTCCCATATCACCTTGGATTTCTGCCTTTGGGACTAATGCTGCTACTGAGTCTATTACAATAATATCAAGAGCTCCACTCCTTGTTAGCATCTCGCAAATTTCCAGTGCTTGTTCTCCAGTATCTGGTTGTGATACAAGAAGTTCATCTACTTTTACACCTAAATTCCTAGCATAGGTTGGATCTAGTGCATGCTCTGCATCTATAAATGCGGCTCTTCCACCATTCTTCTGTGCTTCTGCAATTATATGTAAAGTCAATGTTGTCTTACCTGATGACTCAGGTCCAAATACTTCTATAACTCTACCCTTTGGCACTCCGCCAATTCCTGTTGCTATATCTAAGCTGATTGAGCCTGTGGAAATTGCTTCTATATTCATATGAGCGTTTTCGTCACCTAGTTTCATAATAGCGCCTTGTCCAAATTGTTTCTGAATCTGGGCTAATGCCGCATCTAGGGCCTTATCTTTTTCATTGTTAGTTGAATTTGTACTCATCTCTTACCTCCATAAACGTGAACGTTTGTTCTTTTTTAATAATACATCACTTTGTAGCTTTGGTCAAGTACTTTTTACGTAATATTTTCTTTCTTTTAAAATCTTACGTGATGTAACAATATTTGAATGTCTATAATTGAATTAATCTGTTTTGTTTGGAAATATATGGTAATCAAATTATATCTTTAATCTGGAGGATTGTCAACCATTAATTTACATTTAATTGATTTTAGCTTTCTACCCAATTGTCTTGTTAATCATATCCAACATACAGAGTACCGCATAGTGTCTGTTCCACTTCCTGTTAATATTTCTCATCCTTATTTCTTTGACTGCAGTTTGACCGTTATAAGCACAGCCAACATACACAAGTCCTACGGGTTTTTCAACAGTACCGCCATCAGGCCCAGCAACACCAGTTACAGAAACGCAGAGTTTGCTCCCTGTTTTTTTCTGCAATCCATCAGCCATTTCCTTTGCAGTTTCAGCACTTACAGCACCGAATTTGTCAAGAGTTTCAGCCTTTACTCCAAGTTCTTCCATCTTTGCTCTGTTTGAATAAGTCACAATGCCTCTTTCGAATACCGCCGAAATTCCGGCAACATCTGTCAACGCTTGGGCAAACATTCCACCAGTGCAAGATTCAGCAGATGAAATCGAAATCTTCATTTTTAGTAATTTTTGTGCTACTACATCTACAAATTCTTCATTATCATAACTGTATATATACTTACCCACCTTTTCGTTGACCTTCTCTATCATTTGGTCAACAGCAAGTTTTGCTTCATCGAGAGTCTTACGTTTTGATGCAATACGCAGACTACATTCCCCTTCTTTTGCGTAAGTTGCAATAGTTGGATCCGTTTGACTGTCAATTAAATCAAGAAGAACAGATTCTAATGACGATTCACCGATGTCAAAAGTTTTTAACATTTTGTAGTAAATCACACTGTCCTGCATTTTCTCCAGAAAAGCCTTTACTCTGCGGTTCCACATACGTTCCATTTCCCTAGGAGGCCCAGGCATGCAAATTATAAATTTGCCATTTTCTTCTAAGGCAAACCCTGGAGCTGTGCCAGCATCGTTGTCAAATACAGTTGCCCTAGACGGCATCATTGTCTGTTTTAGATTATTGTCCGTCATAGTTCTATTCATAGCCTTGTAGTAGCCTTTTAGGGCTTCTAAGCTAGGCTCATGTTCAATCAAGGTATCATGTAATGTAGCGCATGCAACTTCTTTGGTCAAATCGTCCTCAGTAGGTCCAAGACCACCAGTAGTTATGATCAAATCACAATCCCTATAAATCAATTCGATAAGTTCTTTTAGTCTATCTGGATTATCGCCAACAGTATAATGATACATAACGTCAAAACCCAGCAAGTTTAATTGCTGGGATAAATATACCGTATTAGTGTTTGTGATCTGTCCAAATAGCAATTCTGTTCCTACGCTCAAAATAGCTGTTTTCATTTTTGTCACTTCCTTAATATTTTATAAAATCAATTTTTTCCCCGTACATTGTTATAAAAACAACATATGTTTACATTGAAAAGACTTTTTTATTCTTTATTATGTACTCAATTCCCGAATATATTGTCATTACCAACGATGCCCATAAGAATATCATGGCTATCATGGAAAATATTGGAGCAAATTCAGTGCTAATATTGGTAACAGTAGTAACTAATAAAAGTAGTGGAACTGCAATCATCTGCAAAACAGTTTTGATTTTTCCACTCATACCTGCTGCAATTACAAGGCCTTCCGAAGCTGCAACAGTTCTCATTCCTGCGATTGCAAACTCTCTAGCCAAAATGACAATTAACATCCACGATGGAATTGTGCCGTCACCTACCATAAGGCAAAATGCTGAATAAACCAAAATTTTGTCAGCTAGTGGATCCATTATTTTTCCAAAGTTTGTAACCAAATTATATTTCCTTGCGATTTTGCCATCAAGCAAATCTGTAAAAGATGCAACCGCAAAGATAACAAATGCCACAATATCATAGTGCAATAAATATGCTGCAATGAAAAATGGAACTGCAATAACTCGACCGATTGTTAATTTGTTTGGTAAATTCATATTTTATACCTCCGTACCTACTAAATCATAGTCAAAAGCATCATTTATCAATACTTTTACCATATCACCAGGCTTTAATTCTTTACATGATGTGAAAATTACAGAGTTATCAATTTCCGGAGCATCATACATGCTTCTTCCCAAATAACTATTTTCCTCATCTTTTTCTTCAACTAAAACATCTAAAGTTTTTCCTATTTCTCTTTGGTTTAACTCCAAGGATATATCCAACTGTCTGCGCATAATTCCGTCAAGACGTTGCTCTTTAACCTCTGAGTCAATTTGATTTTTCATATTTCCGGCAACCGTATTTTCTTCCTTAGAATACCCAAAGACACCGAGTCTAGAAAACTTTTCTTCTAAGACAAAGTCAACCAATTGGTCATAGTCATCCTCTGTTTCACCAGGGAAACCCACAATCAAAGTAGTCCTTATATGAATATCTGGAATGGCTGTTTTTAACCGGTTAATTGTATTTTTAATAGATTCCCTTGTTGAGCGTCTATTCATTGACTTTAATATATCATTGCTTGCATGTTGAATTGGAATATCCAAGTAATTACATATCTTATCTTCGGATTTTATCACTTCAATAAGTTCATCAGTAATTCTATCTTCATAACAATACATCAGCCTGATCCATTGGATACCAGAGATTTTGCATAGCTTTTTTAGAAGTTTTGCAAGTCTAAATTCCCCATACAAATCCTTACCGTAATAAGTGACATCTTGTGCAATCAAAATCAATTCCTTGCAACCAGCCTGTGCCAGTTCTTCGGCCTCCAACAATACGTCTTCTTCTTTTTTGCTTCTATATCTTCCCCTAATTTCAGGAATAACACAATAAGCACAGATATTATTACACCCTTCAGCTATTTTTAACGTAGCAGAATATGGATTGTCCTGAAGTTTTCTAAGGTGTTTTTCCAAGATTTTTTCATCACAAGGTGTAATTATGTTTTTCCTATGGTCAAGTTCTCCCAATATTTCAGGCAACTTATCATATTGATTTACTCCAATAAAAGCATCGACTTCCGGAATTTCTGTAAACAAATCGTCTGCGTATCTTTGTGAAAGACAACCAGAAACTACTAGTTTCTTTCCCAAAGTTTTATACTCTAGTAATTCAAATATTTTATCAATTGATTCCTTTTTTGCGTCATTTATAAATCCGCAAGTATTTAGCATGATAACATCAGCTTCATCAGGAGTGTTTACCATAACATAGTTATTGTCCTCTAGTATGCCTGCGGCTACCTCAGAATCGTTGAAATTCTTTGGACAACCCAGTGTTTCAATAAATACTTTCATTAGTTATATATCCTCTGTTTCCCTCTCTAGTTGTTGGAATTCGTCTTCACTCATTAGCACCTGTCTAGGTCTGCTTCCGTCAGAAGGTCCAATTATTCCTCTATCTTCCATCATATCAACAATTCTAGCCGCTCTGTTATATCCTATTCTAAAGCGTCTTTGTAGCATTGATACTGATGCTTGTCCCGCTTTGACTACGCATTCTATGGCTTCATTAAGCAATTCGTCTGCATCGTCACTTTGAGACGGTGTATTTGATTTTTCAATTGTATGCATAACATCGTTTGAGTATTCTACATCATCTACTTGAGATTTTACATATTCAATTACTTTATGTACTTCACTATCCGAAATAAAAGTTCCTTGTACTCTTATAGGTTTACCCATTCCAAGTGGATTAAACAGCATATCTCCTTTACCTACCAACTTTTCTGCACCGCCCATATCAAGAATAGTTCTTGAGTCAAACTGTGAAGATACGGCAAAGGCAATCCTTGACGGTATGTTAGCTTTTATTACACCTGTAATTATATCCACCGAAGGCCTTTGTGTAGCAACGATAAGGTGCATTCCCGCAGCTCTTGCCATCTGTGCCAATCTGCAAATCGATTCCTCAACTTGAGAAGGTGCTGCCATCATAAGGTCAGCAAGCTCGTCAATAATAATAACAATCTGTGGAAGGACTCTATCACTTTCATCATTTGCGATTACGGCTTCATTAAAGGATTGTAAATCCCTTACGCTTTCTTCCGCAAACTTTTTGTATCTGTCATTCATCTCTGCAACCGCCCAGTTCAATGCTGCCGCAGCCTTTGGAGGCTCCGTAACTACTGGAATCAACAGATGTGGAATACCGTTATAATTACCAAGTTCAACAACTTTTGGATCTATCAAAACAAATTTAACTTCCTCTGGTGTTGCCTTAAACAAAATGCTTGTAATTATACTGTTTATGCAAACGCTCTTTCCTGAACCTGTAGAACCGGCAATAAGAAGATGTGGCATATCTTTTAGGTCAGTTACAATTGCTTTTCCTGCTATATCTTTTCCGACTGCAAAGGTAATCTTTGACTTAGCAGTTTTGAACTCTTTTGAACCTACAATATCTCTAATAGTTACCATATTGACACTATCATTTTCCACTTCTATTCCAACCGCAGCCTTACCAGGAATTGGCGCTTCTATCCTTATACTTTTTGCTTCCAAATTAAGGGCAATATCGTCAGATAATCTAACAATGCTATTTACCTTTACACCAACGTTAGGCTGGATTTCATATCTGGTAACAGCCGGACCTTGAGTAACTTGAACAACTCTGGCATCTACGTGGAAATTCTTCAAAGTTTCTTCTAGCTTCTGTGCCTTTTCCTTTAAATTGCTGTCCCTGTCCGATACGTTATTTACTACCGACTTATTTAACAAATCAATAGGTGGTTTTTGGTATTTCCCATGTTTCTTCGGAACACTTATTTCCATCGGAGTAAGAATTGCTTCTCTCGCCTCTTTGTTGGACATCTTTTCAACGGTCTTTTCATTGTTATGAATTTCCGTCCCAGATGTTCCTTGTGGTTCTAAGG
>JAVXAG010000008.1:0-3917 GCA_036660615.1 Anaerovoracaceae bacterium | reverse complement strand
CTTTTCCATCAAGTCCATAGGTAGTCACTGATGGACCGCTGTTATTTTCTCCGAAAAGTGTATCGTCGGTCATATATTTCATTATATTGTTTTTACCATGTTTCTTTTGAGTTTTTGTAGTTTCCAAGTTCTTTGGCTCTATTTGGGTTTGTTCCCCAGAAAATGGAGTAATTATCTTTATATCTCTTTGTGGTACAACAGGCGTCACCGTTGGCGTAGGTGGCGTATATGAGTTAGTTAGAATTGGAGTCACAGTTTCCTTTTGCTCAGATAAATACGCTTCCCTCTGCACTTCTCTTTCTGCTTCTTCCTGCTCTTTTACCAATTTTCTTGCTCTTCTCTTTTCGCCTAATATCTCTAATCTCTTTGAGATAGGTGTATTCAAAACCAACAAAATACATATCAAAATAAGTACTATGCTAAATATATATAACCCAGTTTTCCCGATGGCTTTTATGAGCAATGTCCCACAGAACATTCCAAAGACGCCTCCGCCTTTTAGGGTTATTCCTTTTGCGTAGAAAATAGAGATTGTAGAAAATGCTACTTTCAAGTTCCCTTCATCTATAAATCTAACCGAATTCAATAGACAGAGCATCAATAGAACAACAAAAACAAGTACAGCTGTTTTCCATGTTAAATGAACGGTTTTGTGCAAGAACAGAAGTGTTCCAAATCCCATTAAATACCAAGGCAAAATATAGGCAACTATTCCAAATATTCCTTTTAGAAAATCCCCTATCATATTACCAAATTGTCCTGCCGCATTAAATTGCATTGCAGCAAATATAAAAATTCCCACAGCAATACAGGATATGGCCCATATTTCATCAATAAGTTTCCTATCCACTCTGTGTTTTTCTACTACTTGGTCAACTTTGGCCTTAGTATTAGTTTTATTACTATTTTTACTTTTGTTTTTTGAACCCGGTGGTCTGCCAGGTTTTTTCTTAGGTTGTGCCATTAGATGCCTTCCTTATTTTATACAACTAAACTATAAATTATCGTTGCGCCTCCTAATAACCAAACGTAATAGGAGAAATAACTTAACTTTTTATTTGATACTACTTTTATCATTGTTTTGATAGCAAAAAGTCCAGAAACCGCAGCCACTATAACGCCTACTATTATTGGACCAAACAATGCTGGATCAAGTCCTGCAATAATTGCCTTAGGAGCTTCCATGACAACTGAACCAAGTATTGATGGAATAGAAATCAAAAACGCAAACTTAACTGCGAATGCTCTGTCAAGTCCAGTAGTCAATCCTCCAACCAAAGTTGAACCTGATCTTGAAATTCCTGGACAGATTGCAATTCCTTGTAGTATTCCAATAAATATCGCATTTCTAAAGTTCATTTTCTCTATGCCTTTGTTTGCAGATCCAATTTTCTCTGCGAAAAACATAAGGAAACCTGTAATTACAAGTCCAATACCAATTGAAATTAGTGACAGATACAGTCCCGCAAAGAAGTCATTAAAAGCAACTCCAATTATTCCTGTAGGAATAGTCGCAACTATTATCATAACTCCCAGTTTTCTAACTGGTCTTTCTTGTAATCTTAACCCTTTTCCTGTACAAAGGTCTTTGACTGTCACACATAGTTCAACAATCAATTCCCATATATCTTTCCAATAAATTATAAACACTGAAATCAAAGTTCCAAGATGTAGCATAACTGCAAAAAACAGTACCTTCTCTCCATCTATACCAAAAAAATGTTGCATCAGTGCCAAATGGCCTGAACTACTTATTGGTAGAAACTCAGCTAACCCCTGAACTAACCCTAAAATTATCGCCTCAAAATATCCCAATTCTTTTCACCTCATATATTATTTGCTTGTAATATAACCTTTCTCGACTAATGCTTCTGCACAAAGTACCGCTCCGCCAGCTGCCCCACGAATAGTATTGTGTGCAAGACCAATGAATTTATAATCATAGATTTTGTCTTCTCTCAATCTTCCAATTGTTACACCCATACCATTTTCATAATCCACATCAAGCTTAACTTGTGGTCTGTCATCTTCTTCAAAGTATTTTATAAAAGGTTTTGGTGCACTTGGAAGATCAGCTTCCTGTGGCAACCCTTTAAATTCTCTAAGTTTTTCAACCAACTGTTCTTTTGTTGGCTTTTTATTGAATTTGATGAAAACAGCGGCTGTATGTCCGTTTAGAACCGGAACTCTTACGCATTGACATGTAATTGCAGGACTTTCTGCTTTGACAATTTGACCATTTTCAAGATGTCCCAAAATCCTCAACGGTTCTTCTTCGCTCTTTTCTTCTTCACCACCAATGTATGGAATAATGTTCTCTACCATTTCTGGCCATTCTTTAAAAGTCTTTCCAGCTCCCGATATAGCTTGGTAAGTAGTAACCACAAGTTCTGTAGGCTCAAACTCCTTCCATGCTGCCAAAGCAGGAACATACCCTTGTATTGAACAATTAGGTTTTACTGCAATAAAACCTCTCTCAGTACCCAATCTTTCTTTTTGAAATTTAATAACATCAAAATGTTCTGGATTGATTTCTGGCACAACCATTGGCACGTCTGGTGTCCATCTATGTGCGCTATTATTTGAAACTACTGGAGTTTCTGTCTTGGCATAAGATTCCTCAATAGCCTTTATTTCTTCTTTTGTCATGTCAACTGCACTAAAAACAAAATCTACTGTTTTAGATACTTTTTCTACTTCGTTAACATTCATAACTACTATATTCTTAACTGACTCAGGCATAGGTGTGGTCATCTTCCATCTTTCGCCTACTGCTTTTTCGTACGTCAACCCTTCACTTCTTGGGCTAGCTGCAATAGTCACAACTTCAAACCAAGGATGATTCTCAAGTAGAGATACAAACCTCTGTCCAACCATTCCTGTTCCACCTAAAATACCGACTCTTAATTTTTTTTCTAATTTTTTCATTATTTTGCCGCCTTCTCATTGTATTCTTAATATAATCACATCTAGTTATTTTATCATTTTCCCGTTGATTTTTCAACTAATTTTAACCATTTCTCTAATTAGTGAATATATTAATCTATGTAATATAGAAAGGAAGTGATATTATGGCTCTTTTTAAAGGTGCTGGTGTCGCTCTCGTAACTCCATTTAAGGACTCCGATGTTGATTTTTATGCGTTGGAGCATTTAATTGAATGGCAGATAGAAAATGAAATAGACGCAATTATTAGTTGCGGAACCACAGGTGAAGCCTCAACGTTATCTGTTAAGGAACAGCTTTCGGTCATAGATTTTACTGTAAGAAAAGTAAATGGCAGAGTTCCTGTCATTGCAGGTGCTGGAAGCAATAGTACTTCAACAGCAATGTTTCTAGGAAAGGAAATCGAAGAAGTTGGGGCTGACGGACTGTTAATCGTAACGCCTTACTACAACAAATGTACGCAAGGAGGTCTGATTAATCACTATGAAATGATTGCAGATTATACATCTCTGCCCATTATTCTTTATTCTGTAAAAAGTAGAACAGGCGTAAACATAGATCCAAAAACAGTTCTTGCTCTAAGCAAACACCCACAAATTGTGGGAATCAAAGAAGCAAGTGGTGACATATCTCAAATATGCAAAATAGCTACTATGGTAAATAAGGATTTTGCCCTATACTCTGGAAATGACGACCAAACTGTACCAATTCTGTCTCTTGGTGGAATTGGCTGTATCTCTACTGTTGCAAACATAATTCCAAAAGACTACCACAAAATGATTTATGAATATCTTCATGGTAATACAAAACTAGCTAGAAAAATGCAGTTGAAAATGTGTCCCCTAATTGAAGCTGTATTTGGCGAAGTAAATCCAATTCCAATTAAAGCGGCGCTAAACATTATGGGATTAATTGAAAAGGAATACAGAATGCCACTATCTGAACCAACCAATGCAACATTATATTGGCTT
>JAVXAG010000007.1:0-30646 GCA_036660615.1 Anaerovoracaceae bacterium | reverse complement strand
AATCATCACAGTTGCAGAGACATCAATATCCATAAGTCTACAA
Source organism: Anaerovoracaceae bacterium (assembly GCA_036660615.1). Lineage (GTDB taxonomy): Bacteria > Bacillota > Clostridia > Peptostreptococcales > Anaerovoracaceae > JAVXAG01. The sequence continues at coordinate 30,603 of JAVXAG010000007.1, read as the reverse complement.
CTAAACATCACAGTTGCAAAAATCTAATGGCGACATTGGAAACCTGATTCTCGCCAAGGTTTGTTAGCTATACATTAATATGACTTTTCACAATGCTTAAACCAGTTTTATATTCCAGCAAACAAAAAAAATAAAGAAAATATTAAATCACACCTTTTACATACCAAAAAATTGCAAATACGTTGGTTTTGTGCTATTATAAGTTGATATGCTTTGCATATAAAATTCTTAAGATAAGATATATGGCGGAGGTAAAAAATGAGAATTATTCTAGATGGTATGGGTGGAGACAATGCGCCTGGGGAAATCGTAAAAGGAGCAGTACTCGCTTCAAAGAATATTGAACATAAAATAGTGATTATCGGAAATGAAGATAATATTAATAGCGAATTAAATAAACATGAATATAACCAAGAAAAAATCACAGTTATAAATGCAACAGAGCAGATTAATAACGAAGAAGCACCAGTAAAAGCAGTTAGAACAAAAAAAGACTCATCAATAGTAAAAGGACTTAACATGATAAAAGCAGGAGAAGGTGACGTCTTTGTTTCAGCAGGAAGTACAGGAGCATTATTAGCAGGCGGACTTTTTATACTGGGAAGAATACAAGGTATTGATAGACCGGCAATTGCCACAATTTACCCAATGCTTGGACACGAACCAGCACTATTAGTAGATGCAGGAGCAAATTCTGAATGTAAACCAAATAATTTGTTGGAATTTGGAACAATGGGAAGCATATACATGGAGAAAGTTATTGGCAGAGAAAGACCGAGAGTTGGACTAGTTAATAATGGCATAGAAGAAGGAAAAGGTAGCACACTAACAAAAGCAGCATATGAATTGTTTGATAAAAGTCATTTGAACTTTATCGGAAATGTTGAGGCTAGAGAAGTGCCTAGAGGAGCTTGTGACGTAATTGTTACAGATGGTTTTACAGGAAATGTCATTTTGAAACTGTCAGAAGGACTTGCCTTGACAATGCTAAAAGAAATAAAAAAGAGATTTACCGATGGAAACTTAGCCAAGATTGGAGCAGCATTGCTACAGAAAAAGCTGAGAGGATTAAAAGAAGAATTTGATTACTCCGAATACGGTGGAGCGCCAATACTAGGCGTAAAAGGTGGAATAATAAAGATGCATGGTTCGTCCGATGCAAAAGCAGTTATGAATGCCATTTATAGGGCGATTCCGTATATAGAAGGAAATGTTGTGGAAACAATACAAAATTCAGTACTTGAAATTGAGGAGATTTTGATAAGTGAATAACCATGAGTTTGAAGAAAAAATAGGATATAGTTTTAAGAATGAGAAATTGCTAGATATGGCACTTACACATAGCTCATACTGTCGTGAAAATTCTATAGAAATTAAGAATAATAACGAAAGATTGGAGTTTTTGGGAGATGCTTTCTTCGATGCAATTATTGGCGTAGAGCTATACAACCGATTAGAAGAAGTAAATGAAGGCAGATTGACAAAGACCAGAGCTTTGATTGTATGCGAAAAATCATTGGCAAATATAGGAACTAAACTTTCTATTGGACAATATTTGAATATGGGCAAAGGCGAAGCAAATTCCGGTGGACGAGAAAGAGAGTCCATCATTGCCGATGCAATGGAAGCAGTCATTGGAGCAATATATATAGACGGTGGATACGATAAAGTCCACAGTATTGTTGTGAAGATTTTTGACGACACAATAAAAAAAGCAATAGAAGGAAAACTATTTGCAGATTATAAAACCCAAGTTCAAGAAGCACTTCAGGCAAGAGGTCAAAAAACTGTAATTTCATATCACCTTGACAAAGAAGAAGGACCAGATCACGATAAGACATTCTTTGTTCATTTGATTTGCAACGGAGAGACATTAGGAAGTGGCAGTGGCAAGAGCAAAAAAGAAGCTGAACAGAATGCGGCAAGAGAAACCTTGGAGGTACAGAGTTAATGTATTTTAAAAGAATAGAAATGCACGGATTTAAGTCTTTTGCAGAACCTGTAGTAATCGAGTTTCACGAGGGTGTTACCTGTATCGTTGGCCCCAATGGAAGTGGCAAAAGTAACATTAGTGATGCAATAAGATGGGTACTTGGCGAACAAAGTCCCAAAATGCTTCGTGGAGGCAAGATGGAAGAAGTTATCTTTGCTGGTACTGCCAATAGGAAATCAAGAGGAATGGCAGAAGTTACCCTAGTTATTGATAATTCTACAGGAATTTTGGACATAGATTACAACGAAGTCGCAATTACTAGAAGAATGTTTAGATCAGGCGAAAGTGAATATTTGATAAATAACAACCAGTGTAGATTAAGGGATATACGTGAACTTATTATGGACACTGGTATTGGCGTTGATGGATATTCATTAATTGGACAAGGCAAAATTGCGGATATCGTCAGCAATAAACCAGAGAGCAGACGTGAAATATTTGAGGAATCTGCTGGAGTTGTCATGTACAAAAGTAAAAAAGCTGAGACAGAGCGAAAACTGTCAGGAGCTAATGGGAACTTAGAAAGAGTCAACGATATTATAGGCGAAATTGAAGACCGTATCGATGGACTAAAAGATGATAGTATAAAAGCCAAGGAATACTTGGAACTAAAAGAAAGATATAGAGATTTAGAAATCAATATTACCCTTAAAAATATTGACACCTTAAATGCAAAAAATGAGGAATCTAAAAACGATACCAATGGTTTGCAGGAAAGTATAGATGCAATATTAATAAACAAAAAAGTATTAGATGAGTCCATAGAAGAAAATAGAATTCAAAGCGACAATTTAGAAACTTTAGGTAATCAGGGTAGAGATAAATTACTGGAAGTTGTGGATAGCATAAATAAGTTGACCAATCAAAGTCAGCTAAATACAGAGCGCCTTTCAACAATAGAAAAAGATAACACCAGAATAAATGAAGAACTAGATATTCTTACAGAAAAAGTCATCAAAGAAACAAACAACAAAAATCAGCTGGGAGCTAACGTTGATGAGATAAAGGAAAATGCCAAGAATACAAAGGCAGTCCTAGAAGAAAAAATAATTTCATATAATGAACTTATGGGTAAATCATTTGAAATTGCAGAAAAAATTGACGATGACAAGGACAAGCTATTTAAACTACATAACGAAGTATCATCAAAGAGAAACGAAGCAAAGAGCATTGAAAGTTTTAAAGATACTTTGACTAAGAGAAAGAATCAATTAGACGACGAACTTAGTGAAGCTAGTAATTTGAGTCACAGTGCAGTTAGTGATTTGGAATCAGCCAAAAGCGAAAAAGATGTTGCAACTGGAAACATGGAAGACATCAAAGCTAAAACTAGTGAATATAAAAGCAAATTGACAGAGGTAATTGCAAACCAAAGAGAATCATCATTAAATGCGGAGGAATTGCGCATACAAGGAAGCCAGCTATCCTCCAGAAAAAAAACCATTGAAGAAATGGAAAACAATTATGAGGGCTACAACGGTGCAGTAAAATATATTATGAGAGCAGGGCTCCATGGAATAGAAGGCGTAGTTGCAGAAGTGATGAAAGTTCCATCGGGATTTGAAGTCGCTATTGAGACTGCACTAGGCGGTGCTATGCAAAATATTATCTGCGACAACGACGAAAATGCTAAAAAAGCCGTAAGATCATTAAAAGAAAATAGGGCTGGAAGATCGACATTTTTACCGATTAGCTCCATAAAAGGATACAAAGCCAATATAGATAATAGAGTAAGCGGAAGTGACGGATACAAAGGATTAGCCGTTGATTGTATAAACTTTGATAGAAAATACCAGAGCATATTTGAATATTTGCTTGGAAGAGTTGCTGTTGTTGACAATATGGATAATGCAGTAAAGTTGTCAAAGATGGCAGGAAATGGTGTAAGATTTGTTACATTAGATGGAGAAATTATCAATGCAAGCGGTGCTATAACCGGAGGAAAATACAAAAATGCCTCTGCAAATCTTCTTGAAAGACGGGGAGAAATATCCAAACTCCAAGAACAAGTAGAGAAACTTAGAGAAGCTTACAAGTCAGCTACGGAGAAAACAAAAGAGCTAGGCGATGAAAAAGCCAAAATAGAAAAAGCTCTGTCAGAGATACAAACAGAAAATAAAGATTGTGAACTTAACCTACTTGCAATAAACAACAAAATCGAAACACTAGAGAATAATTTGGTTGGATTTTCGACAAACAATGACAAGTACAATAGAGAAATAGAATCCATTAATAAGGACTTCGAATCTGCTGATGAGATGATAGAGAAACTTGGCAAAGAGGCGGAAGCTGCGGAAAAACAAATTGAAGAAATCAATGTTGCCATTAATGAGAACCTATCCAAACATGAAAACAGCAAAACACTTATTGAAGAAGCAAACGAGGATATCACAAAGACTAGAATAGAAAAAAATGAATGGGAAAACAAAGAAAGTAGCATTAACGAGTTATTAGACAGAGTTAATGAGACTATTAATGATTTGAATTTCCAGATTAAAGACAAAAACAACAAACTTGAAATACTTCAACAAGAAAAGAAAAACATTCTCTTTGGTAGCGACGATGTAGAAGGAAATGCAGAAGCTTTGCTAAAGGAAAAAAGCGAAATTGAAGAATACATAAGCAAGATTACTGGAGATAAGGCAGCGATAAGCGAAAAACTGTCGCAGACAATAAAAGAGCAACAGGAAATCGGCGGGAAATTAAATTCCTATCAAGATCAAAAATATCAATTAGAGATCAAACTGGCTAAGAATGAAACCCAACTTGAAACACTAAAAGAAAAACTATGGGATGAATTTGAAATTTCCTATGCACAGGCAGTGGACTTTAGGAAAAGCGATTTTGCTATGTCACCGGCAGTCAAAGAAAGCCGAGAAATAAAAGGAAGAATAAGAGAACTGGGTGAGGTTAATGTAGGCTCAATAAAAGAATACGATGCAGTCAGTGAAAGATATAAATTCCTTACAGAACAAAGAGCTGATATTTTATCTGCCATGGAAGAATTGCAGATTATAATTAATGAGATGGACACAACAATAAAAACCAAGTTTAAAGAAAACTTCGATCAAATTGTAATAAATTTTGAGGATATATTCAAAGAATTATTCGGTGGAGGACATGCAGAACTAAGACTTGAAGATGAGAATAACCCACTTGAATCGGGAATTGACATCATCGCACAGCCACCAGGTAAAAAACTCCAAAATATAAATCTTATGTCAGGTGGAGAAAAGACAATGACTGCAATAGCACTTATGTTTGCAGTTCTAAAGACAAAGCCAACTCCATTCTGTATATTAGATGAGGTTGAGGCAGCACTTGATGATGCAAATATAGACAGATTTGCAAACTATTTAAGAAAGTTTGAAGGTATTCAATTTACTTTGGTTACTCACCAAAAAGCCACGATGGAGCATGCAGATGTTCTATACGGTGTTACAATGGCTGAAAAAGGTGTATCAAAAGTTCTTTCCCTTAGACTTGGGGACGATTTTGAGTTATAATTAAATTACTAAATAAAAACACCTAGCACCAACGAAAGGGGAAAACAACAATGGCTTTATTTGGCGAAAAGAAAAGTTTTTTTGGGAAATTATCGGAGAGAATTGGCGATGCTATTTTGGCAAGACCAACAATAGACGAAGAACTGATGGATGACCTTGAAGAAATTTTGATAACTTCTGATATTGGAATGGATACGACTATGAAAATCATGGTAAATCTTAGAGAATATATAAAAAACGAGTACATTACAAATCCAGAAAGAATAAAAGATTCACTAGTAAAAATTATTGCCGAGATTATGGATAAGGGAGAAAGACAAAAATTATGTCAAGACACCCCACTTGTAATTTTGGTGATTGGAATAAATGGAGGTGGCAAAACCACATCTATTGGAAAAATAGCGAATAAATGTAAAAAAGAAGGTAAAACCGTTCTTTTAGCTGCGGCAGATACATTTAGAGCGGCAGCAAGTGAGCAACTGGCAATTTGGGGTGAAAGAGTGGGCATAAATGTAGTAAAACACCAAGAAGGAGCAGATCCTTCGGCAGTTATTTACGATGCTATTCAATCAGCCAAGGCAAAACATATAGATGTACTAATATGCGACACAGCAGGCAGACTTCAAACAAAGAAAAATTTGATGACTGAGCTTGAAAAAATGAACAAAGTTATTTCGAGAGAATATCCAGAAGCAGCAAGAGAAACTTTATTAGTTCTCGATGCAACAACTGGAAGAAATGCAATTTCACAAGCAAAAGAGTTTGGAGAGATTACAGATATAACAGGAATAGTATTAACAAAACTTGATGGAACAGCAAAAGGCGGAATCGTCATAACTATTACAGATGAGTTTGATATGCCAGTAAAATATATTGGCGTAGGTGAGGGAATGGACGATTTGAAAGAATTTGATCCATTAGAATTTGCAGGAGGAATATTTTAGTGAGTATACCAATAGTAGCCGTAGTAGGCAGACCTAACGTTGGAAAATCCACTTTTTTTAATAGAATAGTTGGAAGACGGGTTTCCATAGTGGAAGATACCCCAGGAGTAACAAGAGACAGAATTTACGCAGAAGCTGAATGGAGTGGCGTACACTTTGCCTTGATTGACACTGGTGGTATAGAACCTATGAGTCAAGATGTCATTTTGTCACAGATGAGAGAACAAGCACAGGTTGCCATGGATATGGCAGATGTAATTTTGTTTATGGTAGACGGAAAAGATGGAATGACACATGCCGACAGAGAAGTTGGTACAATGTTAATGAGAACAGGTAAAAAAGTTATTTTGCTTGTAAACAAAGTAGACAATATAAGGAATTTACCTGATACATTTTATGACTTTTATGAGCTTGGTTTAGGTGAACCAATAGCTATTTCATCAGTAAATATGTTGAACTTTGGAGACGTACTTGACTTAATAGTTGAGAGCTTTCCAGAAGGTGCGGGAGAAGAAGACGAAGAAACTACAAAGATTGCAGTAATTGGCAAGCCAAATGTAGGAAAGTCATCACTTATCAATGCACTTCTAAACGAAAACAGAGTTATAGTTTCACCAATTGCAGGAACAACCAGAGATTCCATAGATACTCCTTTCCAATGGGAAGGTGAAAAATATATGCTAATCGATACTGCCGGAATCAGAAGAAGAAGCAAGGTAAATGAAGACATAGAGCGCTTTAGTGTTATAAGAGCTGTTGCAGCTATTGAAAGATGCGATGTTTGTTTACTTATGATTGATGCCACAGAGGGAATTACCGAGCAAGACAAGAAGATTGCTGGAGTAGCTCACGAAGCAGGCAAGGGAATTGTTGTAGTAGTAAATAAATGGGATCTTGTAGAAAAAGAAACTAACACAATGAGAGATTTCAAGACTGTAGTCGAATCTGAATTACTATTTATGTCATATGCACCAATAGTATTCATTTCAGCAAAAGACAGACAGAGAATTTTTAGTGTAATTACAACTTCAAAATTTGTTGCAGAGAAAAGAGCCCTTAGAATTTCTACTGGCCAGTTAAACAGTTTGATTGCCGATGCAACAATGATGAAACAACCACCATCAGACAAGGGTAAACGCTTGAAAATTTATTATGTTACACAGATTGGTATTAAACCACCACTTTTCTCGTTAAGTATAAACTCAAGAGATTTGATGCATTTCTCTTATGCTAGATATTTGGAAAATAAAATCAGAGAAGGATTTGGATTTGAAGGAACTTCGATAAAATTTGTATTCAGAGAAAAAGGAGAAAGAGAAAACTAATGGACAGGTTTTTGTTTATACTAGTTATCGTTATAGCATATTTTCTTGGTAATATTTCACCGGCAATAATCATTGGAAAAGTTAATGGTGTAGATATAAAAAAAGAAGGTAGTGGTAACGCAGGAACTACTAATGTATTAAGGGTTGTAGGAAAAAAATCCGCAGTGATTACACTTGTAACTGATATATTAAAAGGTTTTGTGGCTGTTGAAATAGGGTTTTTACTTTCATCAGAATTAGCAGGAATGATCTGTGTAGCTGCTGCAGTCATTGGACATGTTTGGCCGGTGCTATATCATTTCCAAGGAGGAAAAGGTGTTGCTGTTGCTTTTGGCGGTGTTTTAGCTGTAAATTGGCAGCTTGGACTTGTTGCACTAGGAATCGTTGCAGTTGGTCTTCTCTTGTCAAAGAGAATGTCCTTTGGTTCAATTATTGGAGCAGGAACTTTTCCTATATTAACTTATTTTATGGAGCCAGACTTTTTTCTTATATCAATAGTCTTTGCAACCATATTAATTTATAAACACAGAGGTAATATTGTCAGATTGATAAAAGGTGAAGAACCTAAGATGAGCTTTAAGAAGTAGAAAGGCGAAAAGATGAAAACTATTGGAATTATTGGTGCAGGAAGCTGGGGAACAGCTCTTGGTATAACACTTAGCACAAAGGGACATCAAGTAAAAATATGCGATATTAACAAAGAACATATTGCGGAAATGAAACAGCATAGAGAGAATGTTAGATATCTTCCTGGAATAAAATTTAACGATAACCTACAAGTTGTTGATACAACCGAAGAAGCACTAAAAGGCGTTGACGTTGCATTGTTTTCAGCACCAGCACAACACTTTAGAAGTGCTTTTGAAGGTGCCTTACCATTCTTGACTGATGATATGATTGTTGTCAATGTGGCAAAAGGTATTGAACAGCACTCACTTATGAGAATGTCAGAAGTGGCATATTCAATCAAACCAGATGTGAAATATGTTGTTCTTTCAGGGCCTTCCCATGCAGAAGAAGTAGGCAGAGCGCTTCCAACAACTGTGGCAGTTGCCTCAAGAGATATAAAATTAGCAGAATGTGTTCAGGATATTTTCATCACTGACAGATTTAGAGTATATACAAACGACGATGTTATCGGTATTGAACTTGGCGGAGCATTAAAGAACATTATTGCCCTTGGTGCCGGAATATCTGATGGCATGGGATTTGGAGACAATGCAAAGGCAGCTATGATGACTAGAGGAATTACTGAAATGAGCAGACTTGGCGTAAAACTTGGTGCTGAAATTGCAACATTTTCAGGGCTAGCTGGCATTGGAGATTTGATTGTAACTTGTACGAGTATGCATTCAAGAAATAGAAGATGTGGCATTATGATAGGCGAAGGAATAAAACCATCAGAAGCAACAAAAAAAGTTGGAATGGTTGTAGAAGGAATGTTTACAGCAGAAGCGGCTTATGAACTTGCAAAGAAAGTTGGCGTTGAAATGCCTATTACAGAATGTATTTATGATGTAATAAAAGAAAACTCCGATGCAAAAGATGCAGTTGATTTACTAATGGGTAGAGATAGAAAGAACGAAAAACACATATTATAAAAAATTATTTTCTTAAATTTTTAAGTGGAGGGGGAATGATATATGGTTACAACATCAATTACATTTTATGTATTAATTGTGATTGCCGTTTGTACAGTAGGATGTATTGCTTTTGGCATATACAAGAAAGTTACTGGGAAAAAAGAACCAGAATCAAATCCATATCAAGAAGCAATTGACCTTAATCTTTTGGGGACAGAGGGAATAAGACCAGAAAAAGAAGTACATGACCCAGAAACTGAAGGGGAAAGATCTTTTCTTGAAAGAGTATGCGATGGCAAACGACAGACACCAACATTTTATAGAAATGTTGCCTATGTTGAGAAGGAAAGAGCCAGAGATAGGGCCATGGAAGGCATCAAAGCAAAAGAGAAAGCAGAGAAAGACAAGGTAAAATAGGCACTATGAATAAAACATTTAATATTCAAACTTTCGGTTGTCAGATGAATGAACATGATTCTGAAATTATGGCAGGTATCTTAACAGAAAAAGGCTATGAGGAAGTTAAAGACAAAGATGATGCAGGTGTAGCAATAATCAATACTTGCAGCATTAGGGATAATGCGGACAAAAGATTCTTTGGCATTTTGGGACAACTTAAAAACAGAAAAGAAAAAGAGCCGGAATTTATTGTCTGTGTCTGTGGATGTATGATGCAACAACAGCATATTGTAGATACAATCAAAAGAAAATATCCATGGGTTGACATTATTTTTGGCACTCACAATATTCACAAAGTACCTGAATTAATAGATAATCTAATTAATGAAAAGAAAAAACAGATTGATATTTGGCAGGAAAACGGAGAGATTGTTGAGGGACTTCCCGCAAAGAGAACACTAAAGAGTCAGGCACTTGTAAACATTATGTACGGTTGCAACAATTTCTGTACATACTGCATTGTTCCATATACTAGGGGCAGAGAGCGAAGCAGGCAGCCGGAGGACATAGTAAAAGAAGTTAAAGAGCTGGCGGAAGATGGCGTAAAAGAAGTTGTGCTTCTTGGACAAAATGTCAATTCATATAAGCCGAATAGTGACGTGGATTTTGCAGATTTAATATATATGCTAAACGATATTGATGGCCTTGAAAGAATAAGATTTATGACTTCACATCCAAAGGATTTATCAGACAAACTGATTCAAGCTTTTGTTGATTGTGAAAAACTTTGTAAATACATTCATTTGCCTATTCAATCCGGAAGCAGTGAAATTCTAAAGAGAATGAATAGAAAATATACTAGAGAACAGTACTTGGAAGTAGTCAACAAATTGAAGAAAGTAGTTCCAGAGATTACTATTTCAACAGATTTTATAGTTGGATTTCCAGGAGAAACAGAAAAAGATTTTCAGGATACTCTTAATCTAGTAAAAGAAGTTGAGTTTGACTCGGCATTTACTTTCCTTTATTCAATTAGGCAAGGAACGCCTGCAGAAAAATTTGAAGATCAGATACCTGAAGACGTGAAACACCAAAGGTTTAACAGACTGGTAGACATTGTAAATCAGTTTAGTGCAGAAAAAAACGCAAAGTATAATGGCAAAATCGAAAGAGTTTTGGTGGAAGGTCTTAGCAAAACAAATAGTGAAGTTTTGACTGGAAGAACAGAAGGATATAAAACAGTTAATTTTCATGGGAACAAAGATATTATCGGGCAACTTGTAGATGTTGAAATTACAGAAGGAAAGACATTTAGTTTGGATGGAATACTTGTTGACAGTTAAGAAAAAATATAATATAATTTTAGATAACAGAATAAGAATATTGGTTAATACAAATTGTAATATGGAATTGGGTGAAATGCCCAAACAGTCCTGCTGCCGTATTGATTTAGCTGTTTGCAAGGCGCGGAGCCAACCACTGGGGGAACTCGGGAAGGTGCAATACAGTGTTTGAAGTCAGAGTCGGAAGACATCCCAATATTAGGCCGTAAAAGTCACAGGAATGAGTTTTAGGTTAATATTTATTGGTTGGATAATAAAAAATCTATAAGATATTATTAATGCTTAGTTAATGTGACTAGGCATTTTTTTATACCTTTTAAAGTGAAATACGGGAAAAATATGGATAAATATATAGTTAAAAATGGAAAAGAACTAAGATATGGATATACCACAGGAAGCTGTGCAACAGCAGTAAGTGCTGCGGCCACAGAAATGTTATTGACTGGCAAAAAAATAGAAGAAGTAGTTATAACACTTCCCAGTACTGAACAAGTAATATTCCAATTGGTTGACATAGAAATCAACAAAGAATTTGTATCTTGCGCCACAATAAAAGATGGTGGAGATGATCCTGATGTAACTCATGGAGCAAAGATATATGGAAAAGTTTCATATGGGGAAAAAGGAATTAACTTAATAGGTGGAGAAGGAATTGGCACAGTTACTGTAAAAGGTTTGCAGTGTGAAGTGGGACAGCCAGCCATTAACCCTACACCGAGAAAAATGATAATTAAAAATGTTGAAAAGGTTTTAGCTGAAAATAATTGCGATAGTGGCCTTGACATAGAACTCTCTGTTAAAAATGGAAAAGAAATCGCCGAGAAAACCTACAATGGTCGTTTAGGCATTGTAGGTGGCATTTCAATTCTTGGAACAACAGGAATCGTTGAACCAATGAGCGAAAAAGCATTGGTAGACACCATAAAGATAATGATAGACAAACAGTATTCGGTCGATCCAAATGCAATACTGATTTCACCGGGGAATTACGGAGAAAAGTTTTGCAAGGATTACCTTACTCTCGATATAAACAAAGCAGTAAAGATTTCTAACTACATCGGTGAGGCATTAGACTACATAAAATACAAGGGATTTAAAAAAATCTTGTTGGTAGGGCATACTGGAAAATTAGTAAAAATTGCTGCCGGCGTTATGAATACACATTCATCTTATGCTGATGGGAGAATGGAAATAATAGGAATCCACAGTGGATTAGCTGGCGCAGATGTAGAAACCCTTGAGAATATTATGAAAGCAGTTACAACGGATCAAGCTTTTGATATTATAAAAGATAAGGCTTACTATTGTACAGTAAAAGATAGTATCCTAGAAAAAGTTCTTTATCACTTGAATTTTCGATTAAAAAATGAAGTGGATATACAAGTTGTAATGTTTACAACAGATAAAGAACATATAATTATGAGTGAAAATGCAGATAAACTAATTAAATATTTTATGGAGGACAAATAATGATAGGTGAATTTTTTGCAGTAGGCGTTGGACCGGGAGATCCGGAACTATTGACTATAAAAGCTATAAAAACAATGGAAAAAAGTGATGTTATCGTATTACCCAAAAGTGGTGGAAGCGAAAATATCGCACTTAAAATCGCAAGAGAGTATATAGAAAATAAGGAAATAGTTCAGTGTGAGATGCCGATGATAAAAGATCTGGTAAAACTAGATGAATTTCATGACGATTCTGCAAGAATAATTGGAGAGCTGTTAGACCAAGGAAAGACAGTATCCTTTTTAACTTTAGGAGATCCTACTATTTACAGCACAGTTATGTATGTTCACAAAAGATTGACTGATAACGGCTACAAAACCGGAATTGTTTCTGGTATACCTTCATTTTGCGCAGTAGCGGCAAGCCTAAATGTATCACTTTGTGAGAGAGATGAAATGTTACATATAATACCAGCTACATATCAGGAAGCTGGCGGAATGGACAATCTTTCAGGAACAAAGGTGCTAATGAAATCTGGAAAGAACATTATGGCAATAAAAGATAAACTTGAGGATAAAAACGCTATGATGGTAGAATGTGCAACTATGGAAAATGAAAAAATATATAAAGATATAAAAGATTTAAAAGAACAATCAAGCTATTTTTCGATAATAGTTATTCCATCAGAAAATAGACAGAATTAAGGAGAAAAGGTAAATGATATATTTTATAGGAGCGGGCCCTGGAGCGGCAGACTTGATTACGGTAAGAGGACAAAAATTATTACAGACAGCAGATGTTATAATCTACGCAGGTTCACTTGTTAACCCAGCATTGCTGGACTACGCAAAAGAAGGTTGCCAGATTTTTGACAGCGCAAAGATGACACTTGAAGAAGTTATCGAAGTAATGTTAGAGAATTCAAAAGACGATAGAGAAATCGTAAGATTGCATACGGGAGATCCTTGCATTTATGGAGCTATAAGAGAGCAGATGGATATTTTGGACAAACACAACTTGGAATACCAATCGGTTCCAGGCGTAAGTTCATTTATTGGAGCAGCAGCTTCTCTAAATGCTGAATACACATTACCAAATGTAAGCCAAACTGTAATTCTTACTAGAATGGCAGGCAGGACTCCAGTACCAGAAAAAGAAGAAATCTCAAAATTAGCAGCACATGGCGCAACTATGGTGGTTTTCTTAACTTCTACAATGTTACATGAATTATCAGAAAGACTGATGGAAGGTGGTTATGCCGCTGATTCTCCAGCAGCTATAGTATATAAGGCATCGTGGCCTGATGAAAAAGTTATTAGAACCACAGTAAAAGACATTGCAAAAGCAGCTGCAGAAAATGGTATAAATAAAATGGCACTAATAATGGTCGGTGGATTTCTTGGAACAGAATATGAAAGATCAAAGCTATACGATCCAACATTCACTCACCTATTTAGAGAAGCAAAAGAGGAAAAATAAATGAGAAATGTTTCAATAATTGCATTTACACCTAACGGTAATGCTTTGGCTTGCAGGCTAAAGGATATTATAAGTGGAAATGTGGATATTTTTGACAGAAGCATTAAACCAAAACAATATGTAACTGAAAAGTTTTTGGAAAGTGACACCATAATTTTTATTGGAGCTATTGGTATTGCCATAAGAATGATAGATGGATTGATAAAATCAAAAGATGTAGATCCAGCGGTTATAGTACTTGATGAATTGGGAAAGTATGTTATTCCTATTCTATCAGGACACCTTGGCGGAGCTAATGAAGTAGCGACTATGATTGGTGAAAAAATCGGCGCTGAGCCTGTAATAACAACTGCAACAGATATAAACAATAAATTTGCAGTAGATGTTTGGACAAAAGAAGCGGGCTGTAAAATTTCCGATATATCCAAAATAAAGGACATTTCAGCTGCCGTACTTAGGAATGAGCAAATTTCATTATGTTGCGGATTTCAACTAGAGGGGCCTTTGCCAGAACCATTGACTTTGGAAACTATGGAAGTAGGTATTTGCGTCGGAATTTTTGACAATGTAAAACCATTTAACATTACATTAAATGCCATACCACAAATAATTACATTAGGAGTGGGATGTAGACGAGATACTGATCCACAGATTTTCGAAAAACTCATTTTAAAAGTACTTGCAGAAAACAACATATCTATACTAGCATTAGAAAAAATTGCATCGATTACTCTAAAAAAAGATGAGAAATGCATACTTGACTTTTGCGAAAAATATAAAATACCTTTTGTGACTTATGCAGCAGAAGAACTAGAACAGCTGACAGGCAACTTTACATCATCTCAATTTGTAAAAAAAATTACAGGGGTAGATAATGTTTGCGAGAGAAGTGCTGTAATGGGAAGCAACAAAGGAAATATAATATTATCAAGAACAACCCAAAATGGCGTGACCATTTCATTGGCGAAAAAAGATTGGAAGTGTAAATTTTGAACATCATAATGTCATATATCGATCATAATACAGCAAACTTGGATCAAAGAGAAAAATTTTCATTTACTAAACAGCAAATGGACGACATATATAAAAAAATAGTATCCAACGAGGATATTTTGGGAGCTGTTATTATTTCAACTTGTAATAGAACTGAAATCTATTTGTCTGAAAAAGACAGCGGAAATATATCACCTTTTGAGATACTATGCGAAACATTAAATCTTAATCATGAAGAATATGTTTTTATTAGCAAAACCCTGACGGGCGATGATGCAATTGTTCACCTTTGTAAACTTGCAGCAGGAGCAGAATCTCAAATTTGGGGAGAAGACCAAATAATTTCTCAAGTAAGAGAAGCAGTTTTAATAGCTAGAGAGGGAAAATATTCAGATACTATCCTAAATGTTGTTTTCAGAACTGCTGTCAGCGCAGGAAAAAAGGTTAAGACTTTGGTAGATTTTAAAGTTGATGATGATTCAACTGCCAAGAGAGCTGTAAATATATTAAAAAAATATCCAGAAATTAAGAATGTACTTGTCATAGGAAACGGTATGATTGGAAGATTAGCCGCAGAAATTCTTGTAAAAGAAGGTTTTAACCCAGTTATGACATTGAGACAGTATAAACATGGAGCTAATGTTGTTCCTTGTGGTGTAGATACTGTAAATTATGGCGATAGATATAAAAAAATGGAATCCGTTGAGGGTGTAATAAGTGCTACATTAAGCCCACATCATACAGTGGACTATGAATTTATCAGCCAACTGGAAAACATTCCAAAAGTCTTTGTAGATTTGGCGGTGCCAAGAGATATCGATCCAAAGGTTGAAGAACTTCCAGAAGTAAAATACTATAACATCGACGATATCAGTAAGGATAGTATTAAGCAACGGAAAGAAAAGCAAATTGAAGAAATCGATACAATTATTCAGAAATACATAGATGATTTTTATAAATGGTACGATTATAGAGAAAAACTTGAAATGGAGAAATAAAATATGAAAATATATGTTGTAGGTATTGGTCCAGGAAATAGTCAGTATATGACACCTCAGGCAAAGATGGCTATTGAGGACAGTCAGGTAATAGTTGGCTATAATCTATATGTTGACTTGGTAGCAGACTTGGTATCAGGCAAAGAAGTAAAATCCACTGCTATGAAACAAGAAGTTGAAAGATGTAAAATGGCACTTGAAAGCGCATTAGAAGGAAAGACAGTTGCTTTTGTTTGTAGCGGAGATGCGGGAGTTTACGGAATGGCAGGAGTAATGTGTCAAGTGGCAAAGGATTACCCACAAGTTGAAATTATTACAATTCCAGGAATTACAGCAGCTTGCAGTGGAGCAGCAGTTTTGGGAGCACCACTTATTCACGATTTTGCAGTTATTTCACTAAGTGATTTATTGACTCCATGGGAAAAAATCGAAAAGAGATTATCCTGCGCGGCAGAAGCCGATTTTGTGGTTTGTTTATACAATCCAAAGAGCAAGAAAAGAGCAGATTATATAGACAAAGCAGTCAATATAATGTCAGCATATAAATCACTTGATACTCCTTGTGGATACGTTAAAAACATTGGCAGAGACGGAGAAAACGGTGTAATCTGCACTATGAAAGAATTACAAAACAACGATGATATAGATATGTTTACTACTGTTTTTATTGGAAACAGCACTACTCAAGTAATAAATGGAAAGCTGGTTACTTCTCGTGGATATAAAAACGTCTAAAAAAAGAGTGCTGGTATTTTCTGGAACTTATGAAGGCCATAAGCTTGCAGAATTTTGTCAGGGAAAAGGCTACCAGATAGATATGTGCGTAGCAACTGAATATGGCGAAGAAGTAATTTCACACATAGAGGGTATCAATATACTAAAAGGCAGATTGGATACAGAAGAAATTGTAGATTTGATAAAAGAAAAACAGTATGAAATGGTTATCGATGCAACTCATCCATATGCTACCCTTGTGACAGAAAATATAAAAAAAGCTTGCGATACAGCTTCTTGCAAATATTATAGATTAGCTAGAGAAGAAGAAGCAATAAATATCGCAGGAGTTACAGAAGTTAATACAATTGCAGAAGCAGTGGAAATTTTGAATCAAAATGAAAGCAATGTGCTTTTGACAACTGGAGCAAAAGAACTTGGAAAATATAAAGATATATCCAATTTAGAAAAAAGAGTTTTTGCTAGAGTACTTCCAAGTGTTGAATCAATAAATTCATGCAAATCATTAGGATTGCCAAGCAGTAACATAATTTGTATGCAAGGGCCATTTTTAAAAGAGATGAATCTTGCAACAGCAAAACAATTTAACTGCAAATACTTGGTGACAAAAAATACTGGAAAACCAGGGGGGCTTTTGGATAAACTTTCCTGCGCAGAGTCGGGCATTGGAATTATTGTAATAAAAAGGCCAAAAGACGAGGAAGGCAATAGTCTAGGGGAGATAAAAACCCTTTTGGAGGATTACTATGGAAAATAAACACTTCCCACTATTTATTAATGGGGCAGGGAAAAAAGTAATAGTGTTTGGCGGAGGCAAAATAGCCACTAGGAGAATTAATACTCTTATTGACTTTGATTTTGAAATAACAGTGGTGTCAACAGAGCTGACCGACAAACTAAGAGAGCTTGTTTCTGAGAAGAAAATCACCTTTATTGACAGCACATATAAAAGTGATTATATAAATAATCAATACTTGATTTTAGCTTGTACTGATGATAGAAACACAAATAAGGAAATCGGAGTTGTAGGCAAAAGCAAAGGAATACTAGTGAATATAGCCGACGCTAAGGAAGAATGTGACTTTTTTTTCCCAGCTATTGCAGGGAATGATGAAATTATCGTAGGAATTGTGGGCAACGGTCAATCACATAAAACCACAAAAGAGATTGCCTCCAAACTGAGAGAAATAATTGACAGGAAGGTATATTAAATGAAAATAACCGTAGGAAGTAGAGACAGCAAATTAGCTGTTGTTCAGTCAGAAATGGTCATAAAGGCATTAGAAGCTCAAGGTGGAAATACTGTGGAACTTTTGACTATGAAAACCACAGGTGATATGATTTTGGATAAAACTTTGGATCAGATTGGTGGAAAAGGATTGTTTGTCAAGGAACTTGACAAGGCCCTTGTTGACAAAAGAGCTGATTTGACAGTACATAGTCTAAAAGATATGCCTATGGAGGTTTCGGAAGAATTGCCACTATTGGCTTATTCAAAGAGAGAGGATCCAAGAGATGTTCTAATTCTTCCTATGGGAGCAAGTGAAATCGATTTTAGTAAACCTATAGGTTGTTCAAGCAAAAGACGACAATTACAGCTTAAAAAAATTATGCCTGAGGCAACAATTGCACCTATTCGGGGAAATGTTCAGACAAGGCTTAGAAAGCTTGATAGCGGCGAGTTTTCAGCTATTATACTTGCCTATGCAGGAATAAAGAGACTTGGTCTTGAAGATAGAGTCAGCAGAATCTTTGGAGTAGAAGAAATTTTACCGGCTGCTTGTCAGGGAATCTTGGCAGTACAAGGAAGAAAGGATTTTGATAGAAGTGTGCTAATGGATTTTAATGACGAGGAAACTAAGCTGATTGCTCTTGCAGAGAGAAGCTATGTTAGAACGTTAGACGGTGGATGCAGTTCACCAGTAGCGGCTTATGGAACTATAAAAGATGATGAAATCACATTAACTGGTTTTTACGTTGATAGTAAAGAAAAGACATATTTTGATAAAATAACTGGCAACAAGTTTGACGGTGAAAAACTGGGGAAAGAATTGGCACTTAGAATGAAAAAAAGCGGTAAAGTATTTTTGGTTGGAGCAGGCCCTGGAGATAGGGAATTGCTTACAGTAAAAGCGACGGAGTTAATTGGTAAAGCCGACGTAATTGTTTATGACAGACTGGTAAGCAAAAGTATTATGAGTTTGATTCCTGAAAATGCGGAATTGATAGATGTAGGTAAAAATGTTGGAGATCATCCAGTGCCTCAATATAGAATAAATGAAATTTTGTTGGAAAAAGCATTGGAAAATAAAATGGTCGTGCGCCTAAAAGGTGGAGATCCATTTATATTTGGTCGTGGTGGCGAAGAATTGGAACTACTAGCAGAAAACAATATTGAATTTGAAGTAGTGCCAGGTATAACATCGTCTATATCCGTACCAGCATACGCAGGAATACCAGTGACACACAGAGATTTTTGCTCGTCATTACATATTATCACTGGACACGCAAAAGCGGGTAGCCAAATAGATATCGACTTTGATGCACTTGTAAGGCTAAAGGGAACTTTAATCTTTATGATGTCTGTTTCCACAATTGGGCAAATTGCAAATGGACTTATAGCAGCAAATATGGATAAAGAAATGCCTTGCGCAGTAATAGAAAACGGAACTTACTCAGAGCAGAGAAAATTTGTCTCAACTATTGAGCATATTGAAGAAACGGTTAGAAAAAACAGCGTAAAATCACCATCAGTAATAGTAGTTGGAAAAGTATGTTCGCTGTCAGATAAATTCGACTGGTTCAGCAAGCTTCCACTAAAAGACAAGAAAATTATAGTAACTCAGCCACAGAACAAAAGTTCAAAGTTAGAAAAAGCGCTACGTCAACTGGGAGCTGATACAACACTATATCCTTCTATAAAGACTGAGTTTATAAGACCACTTGACATACCTTTGGAGTCTTACAACACTTTGATTTTTACTAGTTCGGAAGGCGTAAAGTCATTTTTCTCATGGTTAATGGAAAAGGGACTTGATGGAAGAAAACTATTTGACAAAAAGATTGGGTGTATTGGCAGCCAAACTGCGCTGGAATTAAAAAACTATGGGATAAATGCAGATTTTATTCCAAAGACATTTGATGGTGAAACCTTGGCTAAAGAAAGTATCGCTGAGGGATTCTTGACACAGTCGGACAAAGTCCTTTTGCTTAGAGCAAAGATTGGGACAGAAGATATTGTCAATGTATTTGATAGAGAAAAAATCGAATATTTAGATGTACCAGTTTATGAAACAAAGTACATAAAACACCATAAAATAGATAACTTATGTGACTATGACTATTTGACTTTTACTAGCAAAAGCTGTGTAGATGGTTTTGTTAAGACTCAAGAAAGAGATGATTTTTCGGGAATAGATGCTTTGTGCATAGGCAAACAGACTGCTGCAGAAGCTAAAAAATACGGGTTTAATACAATTATTTCAAAAGTTGCTACAATAGATAGTATGATAGAAGAGGTGATAGAAAATGCTAAATAGACCAAGAAGATTGAGAGACAATGCCATAATAAGAGGAATGGTAAGAGAAACTAGGTTGTCGGCGGACAGCTTGATTTACCCTATTTTCTTTGAGGAAGGCGAAAACATAATGGCTCCAATAGAATCTATGGAAGGACAGTTTAGATACAGCCCAGATAGAGTAAAAGATGCTATTGATGATTGTCTAGCCCACAACGTAAACAAGGTGCTTTTGTTTGGAATTCCAAAGGAAAAAGATCCAGTTGGAAGTCAAGCTTATGCAGAAAATGGAATTGTACAACAGGCAATTAGAGCTATAAAAAAAGAATATAAAGATCAAATATATATTATTACAGATGTTTGTATGTGTGAGTACACTTCTCATGGACACTGTGGCATTTTACATGGCGAAAACGTGGACAATGATGAAACTCTAGACTACTTGACAAAGATTGCTGTATCTCATGCAAAAGCAGGTGCAGATATGGTCGCACCATCTGATATGATGGACGGCAGAATCCTTGCTTTGAGAGAAGGACTAGATGCAAGTGGATTTAAAAATGTTGGAATAATGTCATATGCAATAAAATATGCTTCTGCATTTTATGGTCCATTTAGAGATGCAGCAGGTTCAGCACCATCTTTTGGTGATAGAAAAAGTTATCAAATGGATTTCCACAATGTAAGGGAAGCTATGAAAGAAGCTGCTTTTGATGAAGAAGAAGGGGCAGATATATTAATGGTTAAGCCAGCATTGTCCTATTTGGATGTGGTAAAGGAACTTTCATATAACACAAACCTGCCAATTGCAACATACAGCGTCAGCGGTGAATATTCTATGATAAAAAATGCGGGAAAAGCAGGACTTATTGATGAATACAAGGTTATGTGTGAAAGCGCAGTTTCAATGTACAGAGCTGGTGCAGATATTTTGATTACATATTACGCAAAAGAGATTGCTGATGCAATAAAAAGAGGAGATATAGGTTAATGAACACTTCAGAGATTCTATTTGAAAGAGCAAAGAAAGTTATGCCAGGTGGTGTAAACAGCCCAGTTAGAGCTTTTAAATCAGTTGGTATGACTCCAATATTTATAGACAGTGCAAAAGGTAATAAAATATACGATGTAGAAGGCAAGGAATATTTGGATTTTATCGGCTCATGGGGGCCAATGATTTTGGGACACTGTGATGATAAAGTAATTGCAGCAGTTCAGAAAGCTGCAGAAAAAGGTCTTAGCTTTGGAGCTTCTACAGAGCTTGAAGTTCAACTTGCAGAGCTGATAATAAGTAATGTAAAACACATAGAGATGATTAGAATGGTCAGCAGTGGTACGGAAGCAGTAATGAGTGCTTTGAGGCTTGCTAGAGGTTTTACAAAGAGAGAAAAAATTATAAAATTTGCAGGATGTTATCATGGACATAGTGATAGTATGCTAGTCAAAGCCGGTTCAGGAGCAATGACTTTCGGAGATCCTGACAGTGCAGGCGTAACAAGAGGCGCAGCACTAGATACACTTATGGCAGAGTATAATAATCTTGACAGCGTAGAAACTTTATTAAAAGAAAACATAGAAGAAGTAGCATGTGTAATAGTAGAACCAGTTGCTGCAAATATGGGTGTAGTTCCACCAGCAGATGGATTTTTGCAAGGGCTTAGGGATCTTTGTGACAAATATGGAGCACTTCTTATATTTGACGAGGTAATAACAGGTTTTAGACTTTCATTTGGCGGAGCGGCCCAGTACTATGGCGTCACACCGGATTTGGTAACCTATGGAAAAATAATCGGTGGTGGAATGCCAGTAGGTGCATATGGCGGAAGAAAAGAAATTATGAACAATGTATCCCCAGCGGGAAGTGTTTATCAGGCAGGTACACTATCAGGTAATCCAATTGCTATGACAGCTGGTATTGCAACACTTACGCAGTTGTTAGAAAACCCTAGGATATACGAAGAAATTAACAATATGGGAAAATATATGGCAGAAGAGCTTAGACGTGTTTCTGGTTTTACTGTAAATAATGTAGGTTCATTGCTATGTATGTTCTATACAAAAGAACCAGTAACAAACTACGAGGATGCAGCAAAATCAAATACAGAGAAATATGCCTTTGTCTTTAAAAAGCTAATTGAAAATGGCATATACATTGCACCATCACAGTTTGAGGCAATGTTTCTAAACAGAGCATTTGTAAAAGAAGAAATTGATAATACTGTAACAGTTTTTGGAAAGATTTTAGAAGGAGAAATATAGATGAAGGGCATACTAATTTTGGCTCATGGAAGTAGAGTAAAGACCACAAAAGATACTATTAATCAGGTAGTAGATATGGTTAGAGAAAAGATAACTGATATTCCTGTAATCGTTGCATACATGGAGTTTTGCGATGAAAACATAGAATATGGAATAAAGACATTAGTAGAAAAAGGCGTTGACGAAATAAAAGCAGTGCCATATTTCCTATTTGAGGGAATACACATAAAAGAAGATATACCAAATGAAATTGGAGAAATTCTAAAGAAATATCCTGATGTTAAACTAGAAATGGGCAATACATTAGGAGTTGATAGCAGATTAGCAGATATTCTAGTAGATAGAATTAGAGGCTAAGGGAGGTTCTTATGAGAGTTAGTGTAGTAGGCGCAGGTCCTGCAGGAAAAAAGTTTTTTACTGAGGTGGCAACAGACCAAATAGTATCGGCAGACTGTGTTTTGACATCAAAGAGACTAGAAAAAACTATTAACCAATTGAATAATAATATAAAGGTTCTTGGTGTCATGGAAATCGTAGATTACATTAACAATCCTTTAGAAGGAGAAAACCATATTTGTGTAGTGGCTTCCGGTGATGTGGGCTTTTATAGTATTGCATCTACAATAAAGCGTTTGGTCACAACCAATGTGGAATTGGATTTCATAAGCGGAATAAGCAGTTTTCAATACTTTACAGCAAAACTTCAAATGGGATATGAAAATATGAAGTTTGTTAGTCTCCATGGCAAGGAAAAATCCATAGTTCCATATGTCTGCTATAATGAAAATGTTTTTTCTTTGACCGGTGGCGCAGAGAAAGCCCATGATATTATCAGAGAACTTATTGAAGTTGGAATGGACAGCGTTACAGTCAGTGTAGGTGAAAATCTGGGTTCTTCATCGGAAAGAATAGTATCTGGAACACCTATAGAACTGGCAGACCTTGTCTTTGAAGACTTATCAGTATTGGTAGTCAATAATAAAAATTATGTAAACCATTATACACCATTAACGGATGACGATTTTATCAGAGGCAAAAGCCCTATGACAAAGGAATCTATTAGAAATCTAAGTGTAGAGGCTCTTTCTATTGCTCCCACTGATGTTGTCTACGATATAGGCGCTGGAACAGGTTCAGTGACAGTAGCAATGGCAAGACGTTGTTTTGAGAGTACAGTATATGCCATAGAAAAAGAAGATTATGCAATAGAACTCATTCACCAAAATATAGAAAAGTGTGGCGCATATAATATTAAAGTAATTGAAAATGTTGCACCTTTGGGAATAGAGGATTTGCCACCAGCTGACAAAGTCTTTATTGGTGGAAGTACAGGAAAACTAAAAGATATATTAGATACAGTACTTGCTAAAAATCCAAATACTGTAGTGGTAGTAAACGCTGTCACCCTAGAAACAATTGCAGAGGTGACGAAACTATTTGAGCAACTTGAGTTTGAAACAGAAACAATCTGTATCAACGTTTCAAAAGCACAAAAACTTGGAAGATATAATTTGATGAAAGCTGAAAATCCAGTTTACATTATAAAAGGAGCAAAACCTAATGAACCAACTTGTTAATAATATTCCCAGAGTAATGATAGTTGGAACAGGCAGCGGTTGTGGAAAGACAACGGTAACTTGCGCACTTCTAAAAGCCTTGGTGGATAAACAACTTAATACAATTAGTTTCAAATGTGGCCCAGACTATATTGACCCAATGTTTCACAGCCAAATAATAGGTACAAAATCCAGAAATTTAGATGCTTATTTATGTGGTGAGGAAACTGTAAAATACCTTTTGGCAGAAGACAGTAAAGGCTGTGATGTAGCTGTAATTGAAGGTGTAATGGGAATGTATGATGGACTTGGTTTCGACGACGACAAATACTCTGCAAATTACATATCACAGATAACTGATACTTACCAGATTCTTGTTGTAGATGTAAAAGGGAAAAGTCTTTCACTTATTGCAGAAATCAACGGTTACAGTGAATTCAAGAGAAATAAACTAAAGGGCATAATTTTAAATAACTGCTCAGATGGAATGTATTTGACTTACAAGAATATGGTTGAAAATAGAACATCTCTAAAGGTATTTGGTTATTTGCCCAAAGTTAAGGAAGCGGAAATTGGTAGCAGACATCTTGGACTTGTAACTGTAGATGAAATAGACGACATTAAGGAAAAAACTCAAGCATTAGGTGATGTAGCAAAGAAAACTTTGGATATTGATGGGATTTTGGCTTTGGCAAAAGACTCACAGAAATTCTCATACGATGACATAGTAATTGAAAAAGAAATTGAAGGCACTGTAAATATTGGTGTTGCTAGAGATAAAGCATTCTGCTTTTACTATGAAGATAACTTTGAACTTCTAAAAAAACTTGGTGCAAATCTTGTGTTCTTTTCGCCTCTGACTGATTCGGAAGTGCCAAAGGGAATAGATGGTTTGATTTTAGGTGGAGGTTACCCTGAGGAAAATATCAAAGGGCTAGCCGGCAATAAATCCATGTTGGAGAGTTTAAAAGTAGCAATAAACAGTGGAATACCAACTTTTGCAGAGTGTGGAGGGTTTATGTATTTAGGTAAACATATAGCCGATGAAGAAGGAGAACACCCAGTAGTTGGAGTAATCCCAGAAACATTCCATATGACAAAGGGCTTGGTTCGTTTTGGCTACAAAGAGCTCTGTGCAAACAGAGATAATATTCTTTGCGAAAAAGGTGAAAAGATCAAGTGTCATGAGTTTCATTACAGCGATGCAGACAATTATGGTGATTGTTTTACAGCTACTAAAGAAAGTGGCAAGACATGGCAGTGTATGGTTTCTGAGGGAAATATTCTTGCAGGTTATCCTCATCTGCATTTTTGGAGCAATATTGATTTCGCAAGGAATTTTGTAAGACGTTGTAAGGGAGATAATTAATGGAAATAGTTCTGGCAGTATTAATTGGCTTTATATTGGATTTAATCTTTGGTGATCCCCATTTTTTGCCTCATCCCATACAATTTATCGGGTGGTTAATAGATATTAATGAAAAAATTCTTCGCAAGATTTTACCGAAAAACAAAATGGGTGAAATTATCGGTGGTGTTTTTCTCAATATAATTGTGTTGACGGTATCGTTCTTGTTACCATTTTTTATTCTAAAGGGACTAAAAATGATAAATCCTTGGGTTGGATTTGTTGTTGAAATAATATTCTGTTATGAAATATTCGCAACAAAATCGTTAAAAACCGAAAGTTTGAGAGTTTATAAGTACTTGAAAATAGACGATATGGAAAACTCAAGAAAATATTTGTCTTGGATAGTGGGAAGGGATACAGAAAACCTTGATTCCACTCAGATTACTAAAGCAGTAGTTGAAACCGTAGCAGAAAACACGTCTGATGGTGTAATTGCTCCTATGATATTTATGCTAATTGGCGGTGCGCCTTTAGGATTTTTATATAAAGGTGTAAACACATTGGATTCTATGGTGGGCTATAAAAACGACAAATACATAAACTTTGGGAAATTTTCAGCAATAGTTGATGATATTCTAAATTTTATTCCAGCTATACTTACGGGTTGGCTTATGATAGTTGGCGCTGTCTTTGCAAAGCTTGACTATAAGAATGCTTTTAGGATATACAAGAGAGACAGAAAAAACCACGCTAGTCCAAACAGCGGAAAGCCTGAGTCTGCCTGTGCAGGGGCATTAAATGTCCAACTAGCTGGAGATGCATTTTATTTTGGAAAACTATATAAAAAGAAAAAAATAGGTGATCCAAATAGAGAAATAAAACCTGATGATATTGTAACAACAAACAAACTGATGTATGTTTCGGCAATTTTGGGTTTGATTATATTTTTAGGGATAAGGATTGTAGCGGTGACATTATTATGATAAAAGAAGTTCATGGTGGAAATATTTATAAGTATGACCACAAAGTTTTTGATTTTTCGGCAAATCTAAACCCACTTGGCATGCCAATGGAAGTCAAGCAGGCGATAATAGATAACATAGACAAATACCAGAGTTATCCAGATACCCTAAACAGGGAATTGGCAAAAGCACTTGGGGAATTTCACAATATTTCCTGGGAAAAAATTTGCTGTGGCAATGGGGCAGCGGACATAATATTTAGGATTGCCTTAGGTCTAAAGCCTAAGAAAGCGCTAATTATTTCTCCTACTTTTTCTGAATATGAGGAAGCACTGGAAATTGTGGATTGTCAGGCAAATCATTATATATTAAAAGAAACAAATGGATTTGTTGTAGATGAAGGTTTGCTGAAAGTTATTGATAGCGGATACGATATGATGTTTATATGTAATCCGAATAACCCGACGGGAATTCCAATCTGCCGAGAATTTATGTTAAGTCTTGCTGAAAGATGCAAAGAAAATAATACGATTTTAGTAGTAGACGAGTGTTTTACAGAGTTTTTACTTGAAGAAGAAAAGTATGCAATAATAGATAAAATTGATTCTTTAAAAAATGTAATTATTTTGAAAGCGTTTACAAAAATATATGCAATGGCAGGGGTAAGATTAGGCTATTCGGTATGTGGTGATGTAAACATTGCAAATACAATAAATCAGACGCTGCAGCCATGGTCGGTTTCAACTATTGCCTCAAAGGCAGGTGTTGCCGCCTTAAAATTGCAGGATTTTGTAAGGGAAACAAAGTTATATATTGATACAAATAGAAAATTTCTTTTGAATGAGATGTCAAGATTAGGTGTAAAAACCTATAATTCTATGGCAAATTATATTTTCTTCTGGAGTGATATTGACTTGTGTAAGGAATTTAGTAAATATAATATTTTGCTCAGAAGTTGTTCAAATTACATAACTCTTGACGAAAACTATTATCGCATAGCAGTGAGAACAAATGAAGAAAACCAATATTTTATTGATTGTCTTGAAAAAATATTGAATGAGAAAAACGGAGGACTAAATGGCTAAATCAATTATGATACAAGGTACTTGCTCAAATGCAGGTAAAAGCTTGTTGGTGGCAGGGATTTGTAGGATTCTGTACCAAGATGGATATAAGGTAGCACCATTCAAAGCTCAAAATATGGCATTAAATTCTTTTATTACTGAAGACGGCTTGGAAATGGGTAGGGCGCAGGTAATGCAGGCGGAAGCTTGCTGTGTTGCTCCTGATGTAAGAATGAATCCAGTTTTATTAAAACCCACAAGTGACCAAGGTTCACAGGTTATAGTCAATGGTGAAGTATATGGAAACATATCAGCCAAAGAGTTTTACGAAAAGAAGAAGATTTTCAAGGAAAGTGTAAAATCTGCTTATGATAGTCTTGCCAGTGAATATGATGTTATTGTTCTAGAAGGTGCTGGTAGCCCTGCAGAAATAAACCTAAAGGACGATGATTTGGTAAATATGGGTATGGCAAAGATGGCTGATGCACCTGTACTTATTGTAGGAGATATTGACAGAGGTGGTGTATTTGCCTCTCTAGCTGGTACGATGCTGTTATTTGATGATGAAGAACGTCAAAGGGTAAAAGGCGTTATAATCAATAAATTTAGGGGAGACCAAACTTTGCTTGAGCCGGGCAACAAAATGCTGGAAGATATAATAAAAGTGCCAGTTATGGGAGTTGTTCCATATATGAAACTTGATGTAGACGACGAGGACAGCTTGACGGACAGATTCAGCAACAGAAAGGGTGAAGCCTTAGTAGATATTGCGGTAATAAGGGTGCCAAGGATTTCCAATTTTACTGATTTTAATCCATTTGAATATATTGAAGGGGTAAATGTTAGGTATGTTGGTTCTGTTGGCGAACTAGACGATCCAGATCTTATCATTTTGCCTGGCACAAAGAATACAATGTCAGACTTGTTATGGCTGAGACAATCAGGTCTTGAAGCATCTATCCTAAAGCACCACTCAAAGAACAAACCAATTATGGGTATCTGCGGTGGCTATCAAATGCTGGGGCAATCTTTATCTGATCCAAACGGTGTTGAACATGGTGGCACAATGTCAGGAATCGGCTTATTGCCACATAGTACTGTATTTGAAGATCAAAAAGTTAGGACTGCGTCAAATGGTATTTTATCGGAAGTTGATGGTATTTTTAGCAAATTATCAGGGCAAGAGTACCAAGGCTACGAAATTCATATGGGTGTTTCTGGAGTGTCGGGAAATATTATTAGTGAAGAAAATGTTTACGGAACGTATATTCATGGTATATTTGATAAGGAAGGAATTGCTAAGTCTATTGTTGAAGCATTGCTGAAAGAAAAAGGACTTGACTTTTCCAACGTAAAAGCGTTTGATATAGAAGAGTACAAACAAAGCCAATATGACATTTTAGCAGATGGTTTGAGAAAATCTCTGAATATGGATTTGTTGTATAGTTTGATAAGGGAGTAAATATTATGGAAAAAAATAATTTAGGATTGGTTCACATTTACTGTGGTGATGGAAAAGGAAAAACTACTTGTTCAGTAGGTTTGACTGTTAGGGCATGTGGATATGGTTTGCATGTTTTGTTTATGCAGTTTCTAAAGGATGGAAAAAGCAGTGAACTAAATGTTCTTAGGACTTTACCAGGGATTGAAATTGTTGGCACCACGCCAATCAAAAAGTTTTCTTTTCAGATGACTGAGGAAGAAAAGAAGGAAGTTAGAGACAAAAGCGCTAAGGAGTTTGCTGCTGTTGTAGAAATGCTCCAAAACGATAAATATGATATGTTAGTTATTGACGAATGTCTTGGTGCTATTGAAGCTGGTCTTCTTGATGAAGATGTTATTGTTGATTTTTTAAAGAACAGACCTGATGAGCTAGAAGTTGTTATGACTGGA
The DNA here is from genome assembly GCA_036660615.1 of Anaerovoracaceae bacterium. GTDB lineage: Bacteria > Bacillota > Clostridia > Peptostreptococcales > Anaerovoracaceae > JAVXAG01. The sequence continues at coordinate 1,253 of JAVXAG010000007.1, read as the reverse complement.
AGAAATCCATCTGACAGACTAATTGATCTTGCCAACTATGTTTCAAGAATTGATAAGGTAAAGCATCCATATGACGAAGGTATCCCTGCAAGAAAAGGAATTGAAAAATAATGAAGATAGAAAACATAAAGCCTGATCAAATTGAGAAGAAAAGTTTTGAAATAATCACTGAAATATTAGGCGACAAGAAAATAGATCCTCGGCATGAAGCTATTGTAAAAAGGTGTATCCATACATCTGCGGATTTTGAGTATGCTGACAGTCTATACTTTTCTGACGATGTAGTGGATATTGCCAAGAAAGCTATAAGAAATGGTGCTTGTATTATCACTGACACGCAAATGGGCAAGTCTGGAATCAACAAAAAGCGTCTAGCTGAATACGGCGGAGAAGTATATTGTTTCATTGCTGATGAAGATGTAGCAGCGGAAGCAAAGGCAAGAGGTGTTACGCGATCTCTAGTCAGCATGGAAAAGGCAAGTAGGTTAGGCAAACCGCTAATCTTTGCCATCGGCAATGCTCCAACTGCCTTATTATCAATTTGCGACTTAGTAAATAAAGGACAGCTTGATCCTTGTGTAATTATTGGCGTTCCCGTAGGCTTTGTCAATGTTGTCGAATCAAAAGAACACATAATTGACCTTGGTAAACCCTGTATAGTGGCGCGAGGACGAAAAGGTGGCAGCAACATTGCAGCAGCTATCTGCAATGCACTTTTATACAATATGGACTAATATATATTGGGCAGTAATCACACTGCCTGATATTTTTTTTACTGTTCTTAGTCAACTGTGGAGATGTCGTTGCGTCGAAATGTTGGGATGCTGGGGTGCCGCGGCAAAATAGTCGGGAAGTCGTGGCAAAAAAGTCTAAAATGCCCCGAATATTTGAGTTTTGAAAATCAGGGGCATATTTCGATGTTTTTAGACTGGAAATGCCCCGAATATCTGAGTTTTGAAAATCAGGGGCATCCTAATGGTGATTATTGTAAAAATATGGAAAACATCCTTACATTTGTTGACAATTAGATAGACTTTCACAATAAAATCCACCGATTCATGCCCCTAATATTGAGAAGTGAAAAAGTCGGGGCATTTATCCCTAATATACGTCCAAAAACGCCCCTAATTTTCAGAAATGAAAAAGTCGGGTCATCACGAAGAGTAATACCATTGCAATAGTTTGTTAAATCAAACTCTGTTGCAAAAAAGATACACACAAGACATTGGATTGTGTATTTATTGTTGATTTTT
>JAVXAG010000006.1:18849-31405 GCA_036660615.1 Anaerovoracaceae bacterium | reverse complement strand
TTTCATATTTTACCTCCATATTTAATACTAAATTATTTTCACTGCTGTGAAAAAGGTGCAACCTTTTTCGACAAGGTTATTGTACCATAAATTTCTCTAATTTTGACAATTTTTATCAGAACCAACTGCAAATTATATTCTAAAAATACCACTTAAAAATATTTTGGGCATTTTGAATTTCTGCGTCTAGAATTCCATGCAACAAAAAGCCTCCCATGTTTGCACACAGAAGGCTATTTTTTCACTTTTTTAGCTCCAACCTACATCTGTATGAAGTTGCTGTTTACGTCTTTAAATTCTTTGCACTTATAGAAACAGTTGGTCCCGATAAACTCGATGTTCTCAATGTTTTCAACCTTTACTAGTTTATAGCAATTAGCAAAAGTTTCCCTCTGCAATCTCTTTACATTCTTTGAAAGCCTTACAGTTCTCAAAGCTTTGCAATGGTAGAAACATCTCATTCCAATACTTTTTACAGAATCAGGAACAAATATTTCTTGTGTGAACTTACTTCTCTTAAAAGCAGATTCCTCTAGCTTTTTAACTGGTTTCCCGTTTATGGTTTCTGGAATAACGACCTTCTTTTTGCTACCTAAATATCCTGTAATAGCAACATAATCCACGTATTCCTTGTATGTATAATTAAAATTCATTCTTGGTACAAAGTATTTTTTTAACAAGAACTCGTCCAAAATCTTTTCTGTATACTGTCCAAAAAGAGGACCTGTAAGTAGTTGATGCATTCTAAAGTCATTTGAGAAATTCGCCTCAATAATAATTGGTCCGTTTTCATCAACCGCAATGTCCCAACCTATCATTCTAATTTTGGAAACTTCATAATGACAATTAATTGCCATTTTAACCAAATCCTTAAAGAATGGAATCTCGATGCCATTGTCGCTTACATCTACTCCCGATGGCAAAACTGAATCTCTGTTATATTTGCTATCAAGTATCCAGTTTAGTGTTCTGCCAGTTTCCATGTCAATGCCCATCATACGTCCATCATGTTTGTAACCATCAACCCTTACATTTGCATTGCCTATTTTTATCAAAGCTGCTAGTGGAACCACTTCCCCCTTAAGCAAGAAAGTTGTAAGCCTAATTGTATTAACCGTACTTTGATTAAGGGCTGCTAATGTCGGATGCTGAATTACAGATTCCTGAACCGTATAATCAGATCTATAAGTTTTCAATATCTTTTCAACTTCTTCCAAAGTTTTGTCTTTTACAAATACCAAAGTATTTCCACCGCCACTGGAAGCATTAGCTTTTATAACCATTTCTTTCCCTGTGGAAATGAAATCATAACATATCTTTGCCGCTTCTTCTTTGGAAATTTTGTTGTAGTTCCCATCTAATATAATTCCGTTTGACTTTCTAATTATAGTCATCGGTTGTCTGCCTTTTGAAAAAATCTTAGGCAAATAAGCCTTGTCTTGTAGTGCGTACCTATAGCTGTCCGGTGCAAAATATGGCTCAAACATTTTTCTAAAGCGATATGTAATAAAACGTGGATCAAAGATGCCTGTCCTATTAAAATATGTCTTGAAACATTCAAGTGGTGGCTCTAGTGCAAATTCGTACTTTTTCCAATACTCTTTTACTTGTTTTATCTGTTCTTCAGTCAAATCAATATCTGTATCCAAGCTATTTTTTAGGTCTTCCCTTCTTGAGCTTGCCATTAAGCGAACCTTGTCTTTTTCAAAACTTTTTATCTCATTGCGTGCCGAAATTCTACCACCCAAATTCATTCTTTCCATTAACCTAATTTTAGACATTTTTCTTCTTCCTCCTCGTATAAAACAGTATTCCAAGTAAAATCCATATTAGTAGTGCTATTCTTGATTCAAATGCCAAGTATGACGGCATCCCAGGTACGATTAGCATAAGCACAAAGCATATTGAAAAAGCCACGCCAAGTATCGATAATACTTTCAATACCGGTTTCTTGTCCTGTGGATTTCTTCTCATTGTTACAAATGATGCTGCGCAAGTATATCCAAAACCAATTGCTGCTCCCATTGACGACATATCTACTATCCAGTTAAGTACTTCTCTGCCAAACCAAGGAGCTGTCAAAGAAATAGCCATTATAAATAATATTGCGTTTCTAGGTGTCTTTGTGTTTTTATCTATTTTAGCGAACCAAGGCGGCAAAGATTCTTCCCTTGCCATAGAAAATAGCAAACGGCTTGATGCCATATAGAATCCTACTATACCGGAAAGTACTGCGCAAATCAAGGCAATTCCAAGGAATATCAACCCGAATTTACCCATAATCATCTCAATCGCTTCTCCTGTATGCCAGTCATATCCTTGCTCTAGGAAAGATTGCCATGGTACAACAGATGCTGTAATAAAGGTCATCGCAATATAAACTGCTGCTGCTATGATAATTGATAATATCATAATCCCATTAGCTTTTTTAGGTGAAAAATTAAATTCTTCTGCCGCTTGTGGTATTGAATCAAATCCAACAAATGCCCAAGGCGCTACTGCAACTACTGCAATAATCCCAGCCCATGGTGCTGTTCCCTCTGGAAAGTTTGGTTGCAAATTCACCATACTTGTATTAGGACTGATAAACGCTCCAATGGACAGTATAACTACAGAAGCCACTAATGAAAGTGCCATAATCGTCTGTAACCAACCGGACACGCTTATGCCTTTTATACTGAACAATCCAAATATAATCAATGCTGCTGAGGCAAATAATATTTCCCCAACATATATATCCCATCCCGCAAAGGTGTAAAGGTATCCAAATTCAAAAAAACCTCCTAGCAGTTTTCTACTTACTAGGCCAAGTGCGGTTGCATTAAGTGGTACGATTGATAGGTACGAAAGTCCCAAAAACCATCCGCACAAAAATGCATGTTTTTCTCCAAATGTTACTTTTGCAAATGTATATTCTCCACCAGCTACTGGGTACTTTTCAATCATGTATCCGTAGTTGAGTGCAATCAAAATCATTATTGCTGCCCCAATTCCAATACCAATGGCTGTTCCCATTGGCCCCGCTTGTGGCAAAAATGTTGTCCCCGGCATAACGAAGGCGCCCCATCCAATAATACATCCTAGTGCCAAAGACCATACGTTAATAGGTTTTAGCTTTCTTTCTAAGGTTACTACTGTATCTTTTTCCATTAGTCCTCTTCTTTCTATATAGCATTGTTGCTTATTAATTATAACTATCTTTACCATTTTACAACAAAACAATAAATATTGCACTAAAATTTGACATTTTTATTAAAAAATCGCATATGTTTCCCTTTTTAAGCATTATTACATATAGCAATAAAAACAGCGGCCCAAGGGCCGCCATTAATTGCATTTTGTTTTAGTCTAATAATTCTTTTCTTGAAAGGTTGATTCTGTTTTGGTTGTCGATTTCTGTAACCTTAACCTTTACTACGTCGCCGATGTTCATAACATCTTCAACTTTTTCAACTCTTTCCTTAGCCATCTTAGAAATATGAAGCAATCCTTCTTTGCCTGGAAGTATTTCGATGAAAGCTCCAAAAGTCATAAGTCTCATAACTTTACCTTCGTAGATTTCGCCAACTTCAACATCTTTTGTTAGAAGTTCGATTTTCTTCTTTGCTGCTTCAGCGCCTTCCATATCTACACTGTAGATACTGATTAAGCCTGGATTGTCTTCTGAAATATCGATTTTTACGCCAGTTTCTTCAATGATTTTATTAATCATTTTTCCACCAGGTCCGATGACAACTCTTACTTTGTCAGGATCAATATTCATAGTAATACTTCTTGGTGCATATTTTGACATCTCAGTTCTTGGTGCTGGAATTTCTTCTAACATCTGTTCCATGATGTACATTCTACCTTCGTGAGCTTGCTTTAGTGCATCCTGCAAGATTTGTCTTGAAAGTCCATGAACCTTGATATCCATTTGGATTGCAGTAACACCAACATCTGTTCCTGTTACCTTAAAGTCCATATCTCCAAGGAAATCTTCCATTCCTTGAATGTCACTAAGAATAGCAACCTTGCTTGAACCATCTGGTTCAACTCTTTCAATAAGTCCCATTGCGATACCAGAAACTGGTTTCTTTATTGGAACACCTGCATCCATAAGTGCTAGACATGATCCACAAGTTGAAGCCATTGAAGAAGAACCATTTGATGATAATACTTCAGATACAACTCTTATTGCATATGGGAACTCTTCCACTGATGGAAGTACAGGAAGTAAAGCTCTTTCTGCCAAAGCTCCATGTCCAATTTCTCTTCTGCCAGGGCCTCTGCTAGTTCTAGCTTCGCCAACTGAATATGAAGGGAAGTTGTAGTGATGCATGTATCTTTTTTCAACTTCGTCACTGATACCATCAATAGTTTGTGATTCTCTAGCTGGTGCTAAAGTACAAACTGAAAGTACCTGAGTTTGTCCTCTTTTGAATAATCCTGTACCATGTGTTCTAGGCAAAATTCCTGTTTCACACCATATAGGTCTTATTTCATTAGGCTTTCTGTTATCCGGTCTAATTCCTTCGTCAAGAATCATTCCTCTAACAGTTTCTTTTGTAATATCATATAGTACAGATGCAATGTCTTTGCCATTTTCTGGGTAAATCTCTGCAAAATGTTCTTTTGTTTCGATTTCTACCGCATCCATATTGTCTAATCTCTCTTGTTTTTCATCAGTCTTGATTGCCACTTTCATTTTGTCCACAGCAAACGCTCTAACTGCGTCACTGATTTCTGGTGAAACTTTGTAAAGTGGAACTTCCATCTTTGGTTTGCCAACTTCAGCAACTACCTCTTCGATAAAAGTAACCAATTTCTTGATTTCATCGTGAGCGAACATAATTGCGTCAAGCATAGTTTCTTCAGGAACTTCTTTAGCTCCAGCTTCAACCATCATGATAGCTTCTTTTGTTCCAGAAACAACTAAATGCATAAGAGATTCTTCTCTTTGTTCCTTTGTAGGGTTGACAATAAACTCTCCGTTTATCATACCAACTACAACTGATGCAGTAGGTCCATCCCAAGGAATATCAGATACTGCCAATGCCACTGATGAACCAATCATGCCAACAATTTCTGGTGCACAATCAGGATCAACACTCATTACTGTAGCTATTACAACTACATCATTAAAGTACCCTTTTGGGAAAAGTGGTCTAATTGGTCTGTCAATAAGTCTTGAGCTAAGAATAGCCTTTTCGCTTGGTCTACCCTCTCTCTTTATAAATCCACCAGGTATTTTTCCTGCTGCGTACATTTTTTCTTCGTAATCTACGCTTAGTGGGAAAAAATCGATGTCTGGTTTCGGTTCTTTTGAGGCACAAACTGCTACGTTTACAACGGTTTCTCCGTATCTCAACATAACTTGTCCATTAGCTTGTTCACAAACCTTACCAATTTCTAATTGGAGTAATCTTCCTCCAAGTGCTGTCTTAAATATTCTGTAATCTTCAAATCTTGCCATTTAATAAACAACTCCTTCCTGTTTATCCATTTTCTACTTTAAACTAATATAAATAAAAGCGGGGTTAATTCCCCGCCAAAATTTCTCAGTAAATTTACTTTCTTAATCCTAAACGAGCGATTAATGCTCTGTATCTTACAACGTCTGTATTTTTTAGGTAGTTAAGAAGGTTTCTTCTCTGTCCAACCATTTTTAAAAGACCTCTTCTTGAATGGAAATCTTTCTTATGGATTTTTAGATGTTCATTTAGGTCATTAATTCTATATGTTAGAATTGCAACCTGAACCTCTGGAGAACCTGTGTCTCCTTCTTTTTGTTGGTAATCTTTTACGATAGATTCTTTTTGTTCTTTAGTTATCATTTTATTTCTCCTTTTTTTATACACCTTTGCTAAGTCGTTCGTCGGAGTGTCGAATCACTGAGTCAAAGGAATTATTAACAACTCATGATACCACATATATCACTATTTGTCTACTAAATTTTATGGAACTCTTTTGCATCCATACAATCTTTTACTATTTGTTTTGACAGGTCTTCAACATTGTCAAATTTCATCTCATCTCTAGTCTTTGTAAGAAATTCCACAATAATGTTTTTTCCGTATAACTCTTTGTCAAAGTTGAAAATGTGAGTTTCAACATTTTTTTGATATGTTCCAATAGTTGGCTTAACTCCAACATTTGTGACACTTGGATATTTAATCCCGTTATAAGTGCAATAGGTTACGTAAACCCCATTAGATGGAGTCACCATACTTTCGTCAATCATCAAATTTGAAGTTGGAAAACCAAGCTTTCTGCCAAGTTTATTTCCTACCACTACTTCGCCACCGATTTCATAATTTCTTCCCATGAATTTCACACATTGGTCTACGTTTCCATCTTTAATCAAATCTCTAATCAAAGTAGAACTCACAACTTCGCCATCTATCATAAATGGCTCTATCTCAGTAATACCAAAGCCTTTGACTTTTCCTTCTTCTTTTAATACAGTAGGATTCCCTGCCGCCTTAAATCCAAAGCGATAATTAAAACCACAAAGAGCTTCTTTCATATTAAGCTTTTCCACCAAAAGTTTATCTATAAAATCGATTGGTGACATAGTCAAAATGTCCTTGTTAAATTCAATATTAAATAAATAATCTATTCCTAAACTTTGAATTATTTCAGCTTTTTCATCATTATAGAGTATGTTCTTTACCTTTTCACCAGGCAAAAGATTCTTTGGATGATTGGAGAATGTAAACACTCCACTTTTATAGCCAAGTGATTTGCCTCTTTCCACTGCTTCCGAAATTAGCTTTTGGTGCCCAAGGTGAACTCCATCAAAATTTCCAAGTGCCACTACCGTTGGCTCAATATTTTTTATCTCATCTAGTGTTTCAAATATTTCCATTTTCTACCTCCATATTAGAAAAGTTTGAGAAAACTCTCCCGTTTATCCGCTGTAAAAGACTTTATCCTCTGTAAAAGACTTTGTCCGCTACAAGTTTTTTAAATTTATCGTTGTAAAATGCTACTCCTAAGAACTCATTTTGCCAATCATTATTATAATAAATATTGTAGGCATGTCTGTATTCTTCTCGAATTGGCAAATAAAACTCTTTGTCTCTAAAAATAGGTTCTTTGGTGATGTTGCATTCCGATAATTCAAGGTGCCAACCGTCTACAAATCTTCTAGCAGAAAATTTGTTTAGTTTTACTTCTCCAAAATAGATCAGAGGGTACTCAGTAGGCAACATAATTTTTTCTATTTCTTCTGGTGACATATCGCGTAACTTATCAAGGTCAATTGCGTTTTCTATATCAAACACTCCGCTGGCCACTCGTTCCAATGCTCCCAAAGTTCCAAAACATCCTAGTTCGCTTCCTACGTCCTGACAAATTGTTCTAATATACGTTCCCTTGGAACATTCTACTGTGAAAATGACATACTTTTCTTCCAAAGAAATTTCCTCGATATCCAAGCTTTTTATGTAAACTTTTCGAGTCTTTACCTCCACTGTTTCACCAGCTCTGGCATATTCATAAAGTTTTTTTCCATTTACCTTCAATGCTGAATACATAGGTGGTTTCTGTAAGATAACACCGTTAAAACTTTCAAAAGCCTTATAAATCATTTCCTCTGTCACATAGGCTGTATCTTTGACCGAAAGAGTTTCTCCCCAAATATCCTGAGTATCTGTTTCCATCCCAAGAATAAGCTTGCACCTGTATTTTTTTATATCCATATCAAGATATTCAATAATTCTAGTACTCTTTCCTATACAAATAGGAAGAACGCCTGTGGCCATTGGATCCAGTGTGCCTGTATGTCCAATTCTTTTTATACCCAGTGTTCTTCGAATTACACTCACAACATCGTGTGAAGTCATATTTTGTGGTTTATTTATGTTAATTATTCCATCTGTTATCATATGTTATCCAAATTCTTTATTATTTCAGCTTCAATCAAATCAAATGCTTCAGTGATATTCCCTCTTATGGTGCATCCCGCTGCTTTTGTATGACCACCACCATTGAATAAACTGGCAATCTTTGAAACGTCGCCTAATCTCTTTGCTCTCAAACTAACCTTGATTTTATCAGATTCTTCTTCTTTCAAAAATGCTGCAATTTCAACGCCACTTATACTACGCATACTTTCAACTACACCTTCGGTTTCATCCATGGTGGCACCAGTCTGCGCAAGCATTTCTTTTGTAACATATGCAATAGCACCTTTTCCGCCAGCAATAGTGCACATCGTACTTATTGCCTTGTTTTGAATTGTTATCTTTTCAAGCCTTACATTTTCGTATATTTCAACGCTGATCTTGTTTGAGTCAATGCCCCAATCATACAAGTTTGCCACAATGTTGTGGGTTTCTTTTGTCGTATTTGAGTATTGAAAATTTCCTGTATCCGTAGTTATTGCGGCATACAATGCCTCGCCCATCTCTGCATCACAATCAACGTCCATTGTCTGAAGCAATTTATATATCAGTTCACCTGTGGCTGCTGCTTTGCTATCAATATAGTTGAAGTTACAAAATGGCTGGGTTGTCCCATGATGATCTATGCAAATAGTAATCCTGCCACTGATAAATTTGTATTTTCTCTTTTCGAACCTATCTATATCTCCACAATCAATGCAGATTGATATGTCAGGGTTGGCAATGATATTCTTATCAAAAGTGCAGTATCCTCTGTCCATAAATTGAAGGTTTTTGGGTATCTCATCCTCTATAAGGACGTGACACTCTTTTCCCATTTTCCTAAGAGCAACACAAAGAGCAACTGCAGAGCCTAAAGTATCTCCATCCATATTTACATGTGGATACAATAGGACTGTATTTGCCATTTTAAGTTCATTGCTAATTTCTACAAATGTATTATTCATCATCTTTTATCCCTAATTTATTTATTAACTCAGTGATATGCCTTCCATATTCCATGGAATTATCAATCTTAAAAATCAACTCTGGCACATGTCTTAACTTGATTTGTCTACCAATTTCTTTTTTAATTATTCCTTTGGCACTCTTTAATCCTGCCAATACTTCGTTTTCTTCATGTTTTTTTGCTTCTTCGTCTTGACCAATTCCAAGCAAACTTATAAAGCAAGTGGCATAACTACCATCTTGAGTAACTTCTACTCCTGAAATACTAATCATTCCAGAAAGTCTAGGGTCTTTTATGGTCGTAATCAGCATTTCGCTAATCAACTTGCGTATTTCTTCTCCAAGTCGACCTTGTCTATATCCTTTTCCCATGTCTAATCCTTTCTACTTAATGTTTAAGTATAGGGTTAATATATCTTTCTCTTTTTTCCGTACCTTCTCCATGTTGTATCGCATGAACTGGGCAACGGTTTATACAAGCCAAACACTTCTCGCATTTTTCTTTTGTCCATTTTGGTTTTCCGTCTAATTGTATTGCAACTGCTGGGCAAACCGTCTGGCAAAGTCCGCAACCTATACAATTATCATTAACCCAAAAGTCTTTTGTGTCTCTGCAATTTTCATACATAGCATACATTTTTACGGTTGCTTCTCTTTGGGCTTGACTAGAAACATAGGCATCTTTATATCCATTTTTCATTGATTTTATTACTTCAACCAAATCCAAATCAGCCTGTTCCAAGGTCTTTTTAATTTCTTCTTCTGGTGCTAAGTCCGACATAATAATGTAATTACTTACCATCTTTATCTCATAAACCGCATTTACAGAATACCCAATCTTTTGGATAGCGTCCCCAAACAATTGATCTGCCCCACTTATAGCGCCGCCACAAGTTATCACACCTACTATGTCATACTTATCTTGTCCGGTTAACTTTAGTTTGTCTATAAATTGACCAACTATATGTGGCATACCACTAAAGTATACAGGAAAAACAAATATAACTTTTTCTACATCATTGACTTCATAGTCAAATTCTTTATGCCTCACAGCATCAGCCATGTTTACAAGTTTTCCTTCAAATTCTTTATTAAGTTTCTGTGCTACATCAAGTGAATTACCAGTAGCTGTAAAATAAAATATCATCTTTGTTTCTCCTTTTCTATTATTGTACGATCACTGCCGTATTATTCTGGCGGAAAAAAGTCGCATAAACGACTTCTCTCCTACCTGTATTTTTATTTTCTTTCAATTTCTACCATGTGGAAGCACTCAATAATGTCGTCTTCTTTAATATCATTGTAGTTTTCAATACCAATACCACATTCATATCCAGTAGCAACTTCTTTTGCATCATCTTTAAATCTCTTTAGTGATGAAATCTTGCCTTCGTGTATTACGATTCCGTCTCTTACAAGACGAACTTCTGCATTTCTGACAACTTTTCCTTCTGTTACATAAGCACCACCAATGATGCCGATGCCAGGTACTTTGAAAGTATTTCTTATCTGAACTTTACCAAGAACTTCTTCTTTGAATTCAGGATCCAGCATTCCCTTCATTGCATTTTCGATATCGTCGATTGCATCGTATATTACTCTGTAATTTCTGATTTCTACTTTTTCTCTATCTGCAATAGCTGCAACTGCAGTACTTGGTCTTACGTTAAATCCTAGAATTATTGCTCCGGAAGTTCCTGCAAGCATTACATCGGACTCAGTAACTGTACCAACACCTGTATGAAGTATCTTTACTCTAACATTTTCATTCACTAATTTTTCTAGTGATGAAGTCAAAGCTCCAACGGAACCTTGAACGTCGCCCTTGATAATTAGATTTAGTTCTTTTATTTCGCCTTCTTGTATTTGACTGAATAATTGTTCCAAAGTAGTACTTGAATTTCTCATCAATACTTCTTCTCTCAACTTATCTTTTCTGTTTTCTGCAATTTCTCTAGCCATTTTATCTTCTTTGACTGCATTAAACTCGTCACCTGCTTCTGGCACTTCAGTCAATCCTAGGATTTCTACTGCTGTTGCTGGACCAGCTTTCTTTATGGTCTTACCCTTAAAGTCAGTCATCAATCTTATCTTGCCTGAGCAAGTTCCTGCAACGATACTAGTTCCTGAATGCAATGTACCATTTGTAACAAGCAATGTCGCTACTGGCCCTTTTGACTTATCTAATCTTGCTTCGATTACTGAACCCATAGCTAGTCTATTTGGATTAGCTTTTAGTTCTAGTACTTCTGCTTGAAGTAGAACCATCTCAAGTAGGTTTACAATTCCGTCTCCTGATTTTGCTGAAACTGGAACTGCAATTACATCGCCACCCCATTCTTCAACTAAAACTCCATGCTCTGACAAGTCTTTTTTTACAGTATCAGGGTTTGCTCCTGGTTTATCCATCTTGTTTATTGCAACAATAATAGGTACTCCAGCTGCCTTAGCATGACTAATTGACTCGATTGTCTGTGGCTTAACGCTATCGTCTGCCGCAACTACCAAAATCGCAATATCTGTAACATGTGCGCCTCTAGCTCTCATTGCTGTAAACGCTTCATGTCCTGGTGTATCTAAGAATACAATCTTTTGGCCATTAATTTTTACTTCTGATGCTCCGATATGCTGTGTAATTCCACCTGATTCGGTAGAAGTTACATTGGTTTTTCTTATAGCATCAAGCAACGATGTTTTACCATGGTCAACGTGTCCCATTACTGTAATAATAGGAGGTCTAGCCTTTAGATCATCATCGTTATCCTCAAATAATTCTATGCCTTCTTCTTCTATTTCTTCTTCAACGTTTCCTACGATTACATTTATTCCTAACATTTCTGCAAGTATCATAACGGTATCTTCGTCAATGCTTTGGTTTATATTAGCCATAATTCCAAGTTTCATTAGAGCCATTATTACTCTTGATGTTGTTACTTCTGTTTGTTCACAGAAACCAGCAACTGTAATAGGCACATCAAGTATAACTGTACCGATTGGAAGTTCTTCTACCACAACTTCAGGTTCTATAACCATTGGTTTTGGTTTGATATGCTTCTTTGGTTTAGCTTTCTTTTCTAATGATCTTTCTTTTATTGGCTTCTTTGGACCTTTATTAGCGCCTTCTAATTTAGCAAATTTATCTCTATCTTTGCTGTGATCATGAGGCTTTTTCTCGGCAATCTTCAAACTTGGTTTTATCTGAAGTTTATCCAATTGTGGTTTATCATCTCTTGGAGGTCTATTACCTTGTGGTCTATCTCCATATGGTCTGCTTCCTTGTGGTCTGTCACCATAAGGTCTACTTCCAGGTGGTCTATTACCTTGTGGCCTATCTCCCTGTGGTCTATTGCCTTGTGGTCTGTCGCCATAAGGTCTGTTTCCAGGTGGTCTATTACCTTGTGGTCTGTCGCCTTGTGGTCTATCACCTTGCGGTCTTGCTGGTCTGTCACCATAAGGTCTATCTCCTTGTGGTCTTGCAGGTCTATCGCCATAAGGTCTATCTCCTTGCGGTCTTGCAGGTCTGTCGCCCTGTGGTCTATCTCCTTGCGGTCTTGCAGGTCTGTCGCCATAAGGTCTATCTCCTTGCGGTCTTGCAGGTCTGTCGCCATAAGGTCTATCTCCTTGTGGTCTTGCAGGTCTGTCGCCATAAGGTCTATCTCCTTGTGGTCTTGCAGGTCTGTCGCCCTGTGGTCTATCTCCTTGCGGTCTTGCAGGTCTGT
>JAVXAG010000006.1:2103-18749 GCA_036660615.1 Anaerovoracaceae bacterium | reverse complement strand
GGTCTAACAGGTCTATCACCCTCTGGTCTAACAGGTCTGTCGCCTTGCGGTCTAACAGGTCTATCGCCCTCAGGTCTTACTGGTCTGTCACCTTGCGGTCTAACAGGTCTATCACCCTCAGGTCTTACTGGTCTGTCACCTTGAGGTGCTGTTTCAGGCTTTGCTTCAACTGGTTTATTCTCAGGCATATTGTCTGATTTTGTATCTGTTGGTGCCTCTGTATGAACAGGTTTTGCCCCAAAATCCTTTGGAATCACAGGCGTGCCTATTGGTGGCTTTGGTCTGTTTTCCAAATCCCTATTAATGTTTGATTTCTCCATTGGTGGTTTTGCCCTCATAACTGGTTCTTGTGCCGCTGGCCTTACTGGTTTGTTAACATTATTTGTTACTACTGGTCTAACCGCCGCTTTGACTGTAACTCTTGGTTGTTCTTTCTCACCATCATCGGTTTTCTTTGGTGCCGCTTTCACGATTTTGGTTTCTTTTTTATTACTATTTAGAACTATGTTCTTAACTGCTTTTACATCATTATCAGATAGTACGCTCATATGACTGCTTGCACTGATTCCCATCGTAGTAACTTTATCCAAAAGTTCTTTACTCTGAATGTTTAATTCTTTTGCTAATTCATGTACTTTCATTGTCATTAGAACACCTCCTTTTCTTTTGATTGAATACGGTCAATCTCCGTACAAATTACGTTTGCAAAATTATTATCGGTTATTCCATAGATGCCTTTGTTGGTCTTGCCTGTTACTCGTGATAATTCCTCACTAGTCCCAAATATTCTATGTTTAACCTTATTTTTATTGCATTCCTTAATCATTTTTTCTACAGTATTTTCAGATAAATCCTGAGTTATTATTAAAAACTTGATTTTCCTTTTTCCCATCATTAAGATGCATGTGTTGTATCCTGTAACCATATTTCTGGATTTGGCCGCAAACCCTAGATAGCTATATAGTTTATCTTCCTGCATTACTTAGCTCCAGAAAAACTTTGTCAAGCTGTTCTTGTTTGATTTCGCCATCAAAGTTTCGCTGTAATGCTCTCCGTTTCTTTGCTTTCTCAAAACATTCGGGATCATTGCACAGGTATACGCCTCGGCCTTTGGCTTTTCCTGAAATGTCAACAGTCAACTCTCCTTCATAAAAAGCAATTCTGAGTAGGTCTTGTTTGGGTTTAGATTCCATACAGGCTACGCATCTTCTCATTGGAATTTTTTTTGTTTTCAATTTTACCTCCATGATTTATTCAACTATTACGAAATCCTCTTCTTCTGGTTTTTCTTCTTGAACAAGTGGTGTTTCTTCTTTATCCGGTACATCTTCTGCACCCTGTGCTTCTTGCTGAGCATCGTACAACTCTTGGTCATCAAATGCTTTCTGCTCTGCATCATATGCTTCTTGAGCCTGTAGTAATTCTCTAGCTTCTTGAGCATCTAATTCTTCTTCATTGGCTAAGTATTGGGATTGACTCTTGATATCAATTTTCCATCCGCATACTTTGGCTGCCAATCTTACGTTTTGTCCTTCTTTACCAATGGCAAGTGACAATTGATAATCTGGAACTATTACTGTTGCAGTTCTGTCGTCTTCTGAAACGAATACTCTTTCAACTTTTGCAGGGCTAAGTACACTGCTTATTAATTCGGCTGGATCTTCGCTCCAAGTGATAATATCGATTTTTTCACCGTTAAGTTCATCGACAATATTTTGTACACGATTTCCTCTTGTTCCTACACAAGCACCAACTGGATCAACGTTTTCATCTTCTGAGTACACTGCAAGTTTTGTTCTTGAACCTGCTTCTCTAGCAATTCCTTTTATTTCAACAGTTCCATCTTGTATTTCTGGAACTTCTAGTTCAAACAACCTTTTTACTAATCCAGGATGTGATCTTGAAAGGAATACCTGTGGTCCTTTGGTCGTTTTTTTAACGTCCATTATATATACTTTTAGTCTGTCATTTACTTCATAATATTCTCCAGGTACTTGTTCAGTAACTGCAAGAATTCCTTCTGCTTTTTCCATGTTTATAAATAGTGTTCCGTTGCTGTCTCTTTGAACCACACCGTTAACTATCTCACCTTGTCTAGTAACATAATCGTCAAAGATCATGCCACGCTCTGCTTCCCTAATTCTCTGTACTACTACTTGTTTTGCTGTCTGTGCAGCAATTCTTCCGAAGTCTCTAGGTGTAACTTGGTATTCGATAATATCACCGATCTCATATCTGGAATCCAACTCTTTGGCGTCCTGTATGGAAATCTGAACCATATCGTCCTCTATTTCCTCAACAATATCTTTTTTCATAAATACGTTGATATCTCCTGTTTCTCTATCAATGTCTACACGAACATTCTGTGATGTTCCATAGTTTTTCTTGTATGCAGAAACCAATGCTGATTCAATTGCCTCAATCAGAATATCTTTGGAAATTTTTCTTTCTTTCTCCAAGTCTTCAATCGCTTCGATAAACTCTCTGTTCATTTTTTGTTTTAACCTCCTTAGAAAACCACCGCAAGTCTTGTCTTTGCAACCTGCTCCTGCGGGAACTTTATTTCATTATCTTTTTCGTCTTTTATTACAATGTTACCGTCAATTAGGCCGACCAAAATCCCTTGGTACTTCTTAGTCCCATCAACCGCTTTATATAAACTAACTTCTACTTCTTTTCCTGCAAATCTCTTGTAGTGTTTTTCCTCTAATAGAATTCTATCCATTCCGGCAGATGAAACTTCCAAATAGTAATTCTGCTCAATAGGGTCTGTCTCATCTAGCTTTTCACTTAAAAATCTGCTTACTTTTTCGCAGTCGTCAATACTTACGTATTCTTCTTCGCTTTTTTCTTCTTCAAATGTTTCAATTTTATCAATATATACTCTTAGAAACCAATCTTTTCCCTCTTTCAAAAACTCTACATTATATAGTTCTAATTGATTTTCGGGTAAAAAAGTCTCAAGTACTTGTGAAATCATATCTTTTACGTTATTTTTCGACATATTCTTCCTTCCATTTTGCGTCTAAATAAAATCGAAAGAGTGGGTTTTGCCCACTCTTTTGCTTTTTTAGTCTAAATTTCGTACATGAATATGATAACATGGCTACATATTTATGTCAATAGCAATTCAGCCTTTCAACCACTGTTTCTTTGCACATTTTTCTATAATTATAGACTGGTACTAAGATTGCTACTAGTATTAGTAATGGCAATGACCATAAAGTTGGTATAATTGTTGGATGCAGCGAAAAGAAGAATATCATACCCACAAGTTTTTTGACTATAATACTACTTATTACTAGTCCCACCGTTGTCGCTATTATCGTAGCACCTGCAATATAAGTTAGGCCTTCCTTAATCAGTTTAATCACAATCTGCTTTTTAGTCATTCCGATAGCTTCAAGCAGAGAGAGTTCCTTTCTTCTTGCAAAAATCGAGACCGCTGAGGTGTTAAAGAAATTCATTACGCCAATTATAAATAACACAGCACCAAGTATTCCTCCAATTAAATAAAATTTGTTTATATAGTTTTCACAAGCTTCTGCTACTTCGATTACAGAAGTTACATATAACTTTTCACCACTTTTACTAATTGTTTCCCCTAACCAACTGTTAAATTCTTTTTCTTTTCCATCTTTGACTTCCACCGACATGTGCATCGCTACATCGTTTCCCGTCATAGCAATATAGTCTTTTTCTGGTACAAAGAAAGTTTGATATATTGGGCTATCATAAAAATTGTACTCCAATTGATACGCAATGTATGCATTAGCAATTACAGTATATTCCTTTGTCTTGCCCTTTCCAAAATCAATAGACACAGTGTCTTTAGGATTATAATAATTGCATAGCCCATGATTTGATGGCTCAGTTATTACATAGTCACCACTTTGGAACTCTTCCCATGTACACTTATCCTCTAATTCTAGTTTTTCAAAAGCACCTCTATTTATTCCCATAATGTGGCTTACCATCTGTTTTGTTTCAATAACATTTTCTACTGTTTCTTTGGACTGTTCCCTAAAGATACCAGCTTCAATACCGGCTTTGGCCATTTGCTTAATATTGTTTAATCCAACATCGTCTAAAATATGTTTGCCTGATGTGAAATAAAATAGCCCATATGAGGTTACATTTGGATTCATAGACACCTTTTTGCCTAGATCCGGTTCAATAGCGTTAAGGTTGGAGGTGATCAAACTTGATCCCGTTCCAGTAACTCTAAAATCACTAGCAACAAAAGAGTTTAAATAGCTTTCTTTATCAAATCCTTTTACAATGCTATATACACCATTAGCAACCATAAGTGAAAGAGCTAGGGAAATAACAACTGCCATGATTTTTGCCCAGTTTCTTCTTGTATTTCCATAAGATTCCGTCATTCTAATAGCTTCAACTGGAGAAATCTTCTCCACCAACTTACAAGGTTTTATGCAACCAGCATATACAGTCAAAATAGAAATCAACGCAGATGCAATAAAGATAATTGGGTTTGATGAAGTGAACACCACATCTGGGTTGGTGTTTTCTAAGTTCGAAAGCAAATACGGAGTCATTGCATTTCCAAGGAGATACCCACCCAGCATTCCTAGAGGTACACCAATTATAGAAAGGTACAACGCCTGCATTCTAACAATCTTTTTAAGTTGTTTACCTGTTGTTCCTATGTTTTTAAGGAGACCATATGCTCTAATATCGTTGTTCACAGATATGTTAAACACATTGTATATAATCAAATACCCTGCCATTATGACTATTAACAATATTCCAAAGACCATTCCAAAGGGGAATCCATCTTCATTAAAAATGTCATAAGCAATATTAGAAACAGCCTTTGCCCCAGTATTCAAAAGACCGTATTTTTCGTTTATTGCATTAGCCTTTTTCTCTAAACCAAATTGATTGTCACACCAAATAGAAATATCGTAACAACCTTCCAGTTTCCCATTTATGATATCTTTTTCTGTTACCGTTGGCATTACTGATTTACAATACTTTTCTGATACATAAATTTCTTGAGCAAGTCCAAGAGGATCACCTTGCCAGAATCCAGTCAATACAAACGTTTTAGTGACTTTTTCCCCTTTGACTTTATATTCCATGGTAACCTTTTCACCAAGTTTTTCTTTTACCCCCAAAGCATCCAAAACTATAGAACTGGTCGCAAGCTCATTTTCTTTCTGTGGCAAAGTTCCTGTGGTCGGCAAACAATTAAATCCTTTTGCCCCATTGGTGTCTGCCGCTCTAATTTCAGTATTTATCTCAGAAAGCTTCTGATTTTCTCCTGACGAGAGCATTATTACATAACCCATTTCTTTGATTCCATCATAAGCCGAAACTCTATCAAACTGTTCCTTGGTTAGGTTTTTTACGGAAATGTGTGACGAGTCCATCGCCCTGCGAAATTCCGATTCCATTGTTGATTTTAATATGGAAAATGATCCTGCAAAAACTGACGTAAATAGGACTGTTGTCAAAACTATAGCAATAATAGCTATAATGTTTCGCCCTCTATTGGCCTTGTTAAACTCTTTTGCCAATTGAAAGATTGTGTTCTTACTGTCTACTTTAACCATTAATTTCACATCCCTTGACAATTTTGCCGTCCTCAATGCGCACAATTCTATCGGCCATTTGGGCAAGGGACTCGTCATGAGTAATCATAACAATTGTTTGATTGAATCTTTCACTAGTGACTTTCAGCAAGCTCAATACGTCTTGACTGGTTTTGCTGTCCAAATTGCCAGTAGGCTCATCTGCAAGAATAATTGCAGGCTTTGTAGCCAAAGCCCTTGCTATTGCTACTCTCTGTTGCTGTCCACCTGAAAGGTTGTTTGGAAGGCTATCCAATTTTTTATCCAATCCAAGAATTTTTATTATTTCATCAATATAATTATTGTCCGGCTCCTTACCGTCAAGTTTTACGGGTAATTCAATGTTAGCCAAGACTTTTAGCATTGGAACTAAATTATAGTTTTGAAAGATAAAGCCTATGTTTCTTCTTCTAAAAATAGTCAGTTCCTCATCTGTCAATGTTGAAAGTTCTTTTCCGTCTACTATTATGCTCCCTGACGTTGGTTTATCAAGGCCACCAAGCATATGGAGTAATGTTGATTTGCCACTTCCCGATGTTCCAACTATGGCTAAAAACTCACCATTTTCCACAGTCAAATTTACACCGTCCAGCGCATCTACTGCAGTTTCACCACTTCCATATTTTTTTCTCAGTTCCTTAGTCTCTAAAATTCTCATTCCTTGCCTCCTTTGTTTAATCACAAACAAAAATGTCTGCATTGTTTTCTCTACAACACAGACTATATCATTTCTTTGTAACAAAGTAGTATCTCAAATATAACAGTTCTGACATATTCATTAATAAGGCAAAAATATCTGAAATGTTGTTCCTTTTTCTTTCTCAGATAATACTTTTATAAATCCGCCTTGCTTTTTTATAATTTCTCTTGTCAAATAAAGCCCTAGTCCCACTCCCTTTTCTTGGCTTGTTGACTTTACTCTATAAAACCTACCAAATATTTTAGGGATATCATCTTCACTTATTCCAACTCCATTATCTTCAATACTAATTTTGCAAAACATGGTGTATTCTTCTACAAATATTTTAATTTTTCCACCTTGCTTAGTATATTTTATGCTGTTATCCAAAATATTAAATAATCCTTCGGTTGTCCATTTAGGATCAAACATGGCCATAATATGTGTTTTCTCAACATCAATAGTTATTTCTTTTTGCAGTGCATTTACTTTACCTTGATTTGCAATATTTTCAATAAGTTCTCCTACACTGGAAAGCCTTGGAACTACAGCAATTATCCCAGTTTCAAGCCTTGATGTTTTTACCAGTGACTCAATTAAAAAGCTGAGTTTTTCAGTTTGCTCTCTTATAGCAACAACTTCTTTTTTTATGCCCTCATCTTTGATCTGTTCTTCTATAAGTTGACTATAAATCAAAATGTTTGAAATTGGTGTGACAGTCTGGTGAGAAATATCCGATATTAATGTCTGAATGGTTTCTTTTTGCTCCTGTGAGTTTTTTGATGAAACCATATTATCTGTAAGGAATTTACTCATGGAGTTTTCCAACGATGACACTTTTGTCTCATCGATAGTTTCACTGCAAAAGTTATGGTCTTTTGCCTCGCTCAACATTTTTTCCAACCTGTCAACTATGGCATTTTCTCTTTTTCTATAATAAATAATAATAAAACCAATTACTAAAAGTGCTGCTACCGCAACAACAATCAACCACAAGTAGCTCATGTCAATTCACCGCCCATGTGTAGCCAATACCATAAACCGTCTTAATATACTGTGGATTGGTTCCGTCCTCACCAAGTTTATATCTAAGTCTTTTTATAGATACAGTTAATGCGTGTTCTTCAACAAAATCCGTATCTCCGCTCCACACTTTATCAATAATCATATCTCTCGTCATAGTCATTCCCATATTGGAAACCAATGTCAGCAACAATTTTTGCTCTATCTTGCTCAAATCAATCTGCTGTCCTTTATTTGTAAAGATCATATTTTCAAAGTCAAAATCAAAGTTGTCTATTTTAAATTTCCTAAGTCCTTTGTTTTTAAAATTTCCCTGAATTTTTCTGATTTGTACATTCACCCTTGCTCTAAGAACCATAAGGCTAAATGGCTTTGTTATATAGTCATCTGCTCCAAGTTCCAATCCTGTTACTATATCAAGTTCCATATTGTTTGCCGTCAAAACTATTACCGGTGTACTTTGGGTTTTTCTAAGCTCTCTCAAAAAATCCAATCCATTTCCATCGGGCAAGTTTACATCCAAAATAATCAAGTCAACTCTGCTCACGTTAAAACATTCTGCTGGTTCACTAATAACTTTATTTGCTTCTTCTATGGTGTAACATTGGCCAAAAACCAACTCCTCACTTTTAAGTGCAAGCATAATTCCATCGTTTAATTTTTCATCGTCTTCGATTATTAGAACATTGTACATAATTTCCTCTATTTCTATTGGGGAAGTTCTCCTTATTAAAACAAACTCAACTGGTCAGTTTCTGGTAACCCTTGGAATACACCATGGCTACGAAGACCTTCAACCGCAGTTTTGTTTAGCTTTGCTCTAGTAATAGCTTCTTCAATTGTATCAAAAGGTTTCTTTTCGTACTCATCTGCAAAAGCATTTGCGGCAGTATCGCCAACACCTTCAATGGAAACAAATGGCAATAGCACCTTGCCTTGATCAGTCCAGAATTTTGTTGCAAGAGATTTGCCTAGTTCTGGAGGCAGAAATTCATAGCCACGAGCATACATTTCATAAGCGACTTCAAGAGCCAGTATTTCGTCCTTTTCCTTGGCAGTTGCATTATTACCTTTTGCCGAAGTCATATCTATTTTGTCAAGAATTGCCCTTGGCCCTTTTAAGATGGTTTCTGCGTCAAAGTTGGCAACGGTACTGGTAAAATATGTTGCATAAAATTCCACAGGATAATAAACCTTGTACCAAGCCATTCTAAATGACATCATTACATAAGCAACCGCATGGGCTCTTGGGAACATGTACTGTATTTTTATACAAGAGTCAATATACCAGTCCGGTACCCCATGGGATTTCATTATTTCTAGCTGTTCATCTGAAAGTGGTCTATTTTTTCTTACATCCTCCATAATTTTGAAAGATGTAATCTTTTCTATGCCCTTCAAAATCAAATAGTTCATAATGTCGTCTCTGGTGGAAATAACTTCCCTCATAGTAGCCGTTCCATTTCTTATGTAATCCTGAGCATTGTTAAGCCAGACGTCAGTACCATGAGAGAATCCTGAAATTCTTACTAAATCAGCAAACTTGTCAGGTTTGGTATCGTCAAGCATTTGCCTTACAAAAGAAGTTCCAAATTCAGGTATTGCATAGCTTCCATGGGTAAATTTATAATCAGGATCCTTTATTTCAAGAGCTTCGATACCATTAAAAATGCTCAAAACTTTTCTATCTGTCAAAGATACTTGGAGAGGATCAACACCCGTCATATCTTGGAGTTGTCTAATCATAGATGGCACATTGTGTCCCAGAATATCAAGCTTTAGTAAGTTTGCATCAATCTTATGATAGTCAAAGTGAGTTGTGATTATGTCAGATTTTGTGTCATTTGCCGGATGCTGTACAGGACAGAATTCGTAAATCTCGTGGTCATCTGGAACAATGATTATTCCTCCCGGATGTTGACCGGTGGTTTTTTTAACACCTGTACAACATTGAGATAATCTGTCTGCTTCGAACTTGTTTATAGGGCGCTGGCGCTCATCGAAGAATTTCATAACATAACCATAAGCCGTCTTTGATGCGACTGTACCAA
Source organism: Anaerovoracaceae bacterium (assembly GCA_036660615.1). Taxonomy (GTDB): domain Bacteria; phylum Bacillota; class Clostridia; order Peptostreptococcales; family Anaerovoracaceae; genus JAVXAG01. The sequence goes on along the minus strand of JAVXAG010000006.1, from coordinate 9,399 downwards.
CAGTTCCTGCTTTGTACACATTCTTATCACCAAAGATTTCACCAACATATTTATGGGCAGTAGCCTGATATTCACCTGCAAAGTTAAGGTCTATATCTGGTTCTTTGTCACCGTCAAATCCTAGGAAAGTAGCAAATGGTATTGTATACCCATCTTGATTCATTTTCGTTCCACATACTGGACAATCCATTTCAGGCATATCTATACCACAATCATAAAGGTTCATATCTCCCCAAATTAGTTCTTTGCAGTTTGGACATATATAATGGGGCTCAAGTGGGTTAACCTCAGTAATTCCAGCCATAGTAGCTGCAAGAGAGGATCCAACTGAACCTCTAGATCCAACTAAATATCCATCTTCCAAAGATTTCTTTACCAGCATTTGTGCAGCAACATACATCACTGCATATCCGTTGTTTATAATTGAGTTCAACTCTTTTTCAAGACGCTCATCTATTGGTTCTGGCAAAGGATTTCCGTACATATTGTAAGCTTTTTCCATACAAGTTGTTCTCAGCGTAACATCAGCATCTTTAATTCTAGGTGGAAATTTTTCCGTAGGAACAGGAAGAATGCTGTCTATACTGTCGGCTATTATATTGGTGTTTTCTACAACCAATTTGTATGCCACATCTTCGCCTAAATACTGGAATTCCTCTAACATTTCGTCAGTGGTTCTCATAAACAGACCTTGTCCATTTTCCGCATCTTTGTATCCCTGACCGGCTAATAAAATATTTCTGTAAATTGCCGATTCTGGCTCATCGTAATGGGCATCAGTAGTTGCAACTACCAGTTTCCCCAGTTTATCGCCTAGAGCAACAATTTTTCTATTTATTTGTCTTAGACCTTCCTTGTTTTGAATCTGTCCCTGATCAATTAGAAATTGGTTGTTTATCAAAGGTTGAATCTCTAGATAATCATAGAAACCTGCAATTTCTTCTATTTCTTCTTCGGACTTTCCTTCTAAAACAGCTCTATAAACTTGCCCTGCTTCACAAGCAGAACCAATAATCAAACCTTCTCTATACTGCTCAATAACTGATTGTGGCAATCTTGGTTTTTTGTAGAAATAATCAAGATGGGAATATGATACTAGTTTGTACATATTTTTCAGACCTTCTTGAGTCTTTGCCAAGATGATAATATGGTTTGTTGGTTTTTTCTTATAGTCAATTGTTCCGTCTTCATTGTGGCAATCTTTATCGTCAAAAACATAGCCTTCAAGTCCATAAATAACTTTGATGTCTATGTCTTTTTTCTTCTTTAATTTCTTTGCTGTATTGGCTCCATCGGGGAAACTTTGGACTACACCATGGTCGGTAATTGCAACTGCTGGCTGTCCCCAGAACGCAGCCGTTTCCACTAGGTTTTCTACCTCGTTTAAACCGTCCATTGCACTCATTTTGGTATGGGCATGAAGTTCAACTCTTTTTTTACCTTGATGTTTATCTTCACGTCTCTTGATTTGACCTTTTTCAATATCTTTTGCCATTATTACTAGACAATTGTCGTATGTATCCCACTGACACTCACCTTTTATTTTGACTGCATCGCCACTTTCCAAAAGCGTGTCTATTTCATTCCATTTATTCTCTGACGTAAAAGCTTTTATGCATACTGTGGTGGTTTTGTCTGTAACCAAAATAGTAACCAGCTTCTTCTCGTTCTTAATTGTTCTTGCATCTTTTTTAAATAAAATGCCTTCAATAACTACGTTGCCACACTCTGGGCTAAGTCCTGGCAGTGGTGTTGGTTCACCAGAAATGCTTTTGCCCATTATCCGGTTTCCTTCGGCTGGAGTTTCTTTTTCTCTGCGCTTCCACTGGGATTTATCTCCTCCACCAGAAAACCCGCCACTATTGTTGTTTTGGCTCTGTGGTGCTGGCTTTGGTCTTTCTGCATTTTGCTGTGCCGATGCCTTTAACTCCTCTTTTTCAGTTGTAGCTATTTCTTCAGATGTCTTAGAATATAGCTCATCGTTGTTTTTAAACACAACATCTGCTTCTATGTCAAAGTTTTCTTTCAAAAGCTCTTTGAATTTTATGCTTACCTTTTCGTTTAACTGTTTTGTTGCCAAATTCCCCAAGGCAAATATTTCTAAAACCCCATCTTTATATGAGAAGTTTGTGCTTTGGATAGTTCTGGTAATAGAAGCAAATTTTCCATTTACCATATAGATCATATGTGGTATAAAAAGGTTTAGTATTTCCTCTTGTGTCAATATCATATCTTCATAGATAAATTGAAATTTAACGTCATTTAATAGACTGATTTTATTCTTGATTATAGCAACCATACGTTCCACATCAATAAATGGTATTATAAAATTAAGCCTTAAACTAATGTTCAAAACTCCCATATCTTTTTCCACCACTCCACGTTCAATGCTATAATGATACTGACTTACGTCGTGGTTTCCAATTTTTTTCCAATTAATGATTGAGTCAATTATTTCTTTCATTTGCCCTCGATTACTTTTATTAATTCTTTTACAATATCTTTCTCGTCAACTGTTTTTATTACTTTTCCTTTTGCAAAGATAAGTCCTTTACCATCTCCGCCGGCAACTCCAAAATCAGCCTCTTTTGCCTCTCCTGGTCCATTGACTGCGCAGCCCATAACGGCTATCTTCAAGTTTTCTTTTATTTGTAGTTTGTCTATTTCGGTCTGAACTTGATCTGCCAGTTTCTGTAAATCAATCTTTGTTCTGCCACAAGTTGGACAGGATACAATATCAACGCCACCTTTTCTAAGTCCGACGCATTCTAATATTTCTTTGGCAAAGAGAACTTCTTCAACTGGATCAGCTGTTAACGAAACTCTCATTGTATCGCCGATTCCCTCTAGCAAAAGAGCTCCAATGCCTATGGCTGATTTTACCTTCCCTTTTTTCATAGTTCCGGCCTCTGTGATTCCAATATGTATTGGACAATCTGTCTTAGCCTCCAGAAGTTTGTGTGCATCGTAATTCATCTTTACGCTAGATGACTTTATGGAAACTACCAACTGGTCATAGTCCAAATCCTGAATTAATCTAATATTTCTAATGGCACTTTCCACCAAACCTGTGGCAGTTACCCCTCCGTTTTTTTCTATAATATCCTTTTCTAGTGAACCAGAATTCACTCCAACTCTAATTGGAATGTTTCTCAGTTTTGCAGCTTCAACCACCGCTTTGACTCTTTCTATATCACCGATATTGCCTGGATTTATTCTAACTTTGTCAGCTCCAGCCTCAATAGCAGCGATTGCTAATCTATAGTCAAAATGTATGTCTGCCACAAGCGGCATATCAGTTTGTTTTCTTATTTCTCTAAGTGTATTGGCTGATTCCATATCGGGTATTGCAATTCTAACTATATCGCAACCTGCCTCTTCAAGTTGGCGAATCTGTTTTATCAATGCTTGCTGATTTCTTGAATCAACGTTTGTCATTGATTGAATTGAAATAGGTGCATCTCCGCCTATTAAAACATTTCTGCATTTTACTTGTTTTCTCATAAAAATAACCTCGTAATATCATTCCACGTTATAAATAGCATTAGACCAATCAACATTATCATTCCAAATCCATGAATTTTTCCTTCAAGGTCATCTGAAATCATTTTTCCTGTAGCCTTTCTAATAAAGACAAATAGTATTCTTCCGCCATCAAGTGCTGGCAAAGGAAGCATATTTATTATGGCAAGGTTCAAACTGATAAGTGCAACCAAATATCCAAAGTATCCCATACCGTACTGGTTGGTATCACTTACAAGATTTATAATTCCAACTGGACCTGAAATATCGTCTTTGCTGGCTTCTCCCATAATTATCTGTTTTAGTCCACCAAACATCATCTTGGTCATTGACCAAGTTACTTTTGTTCCTGATGCAACTGCCACAAAAGGATTGTGTTTTATCACTGGTTTTATTCCGATTAAATAACGTCCATCTTCACTTTTTTCTGGCGTAGCCAAAACTACATGATTGGAACCATCTCTATTTATGGCGATTTCCAATACATCGCCTTTTTTGTTTTCAGTGATTTTAGTTGATAAATCTCCCCAGCTGTCTATCTCTTTTCCATTGATTGCGGAAATTTTGTCTCCCTGTCTAATACCCGCTTCTGCTGCTGGGCTTCCCGGCGTAACAACATCTATTACTGTAGTTCCAACGCCTGCTATTCCAACCAAAATTGACAGTGTCAAAATTGTAATCAAAACGTTCATTGCCGAGCCTGCAACCAATACGATTAGCTTTGCCCAAAATGGTTTATTGTTAAAAGCTCTGCTGTCTCCTGATTCTTCGTTTTCTCCCTCCATTGCACAATAACCCCCGATTGGAATTATTCTAAGTGCGTAGAGTGTTTCCCCTTTTTGCTTTTTGAATATTGCTGGTCCCATGCCTAGTGCAAATTCATTAACTCTTACTCCCACAGATTTTGCTGCGACAAAGTGTCCCAATTCATGTGGAAAAATCAGTATGCAAAATAGTAATACTGCATATACTGCTGTCATATAGTCCCCTTTCTATTAGCCAAGATTATGTAAATAGTTTATATGGATATTGTGTCGTAGGTGTATTGTCTTATCTCTCTGTCAATTCCCAAAATACTATCCAAATCTAAATTATATGTTGGTTTATGTTCATTAAGTATTCTTTCCAAATTTTTCTGTATATCAATAAAGTTTATTTTGCCCTTTAAAAATAGATCTACTAAAACTTCGTTAGCTCCATTCATTGCAACTGGATAGCTTCCGCCCTCTTTTGAGGCAGCACAAGCCAGTTCGATACATTTGAATACTTCTCTATTAGGTTTTTCAAAGGTCAAATTTGATCCTTGTGTAAAAAAGTCTAAACTTTCTCCTTGATATTTTATTCTATCTGGATAGGCAAAGGCAATGCTAATTGGAACTCTCATATCTGGGACTCCCAGTTGTGCAATTACTGATGTGTCTTGGTATTCTACCATTGAATGGACTATGCTCTGTGGGTGAACCAAGATTTCAATGTCCTCTATATCTACGTCAAAAAGCCACTTTGCTTCTATTACTTCAAGTCCTTTGTTCATCATTGTTGCTGAATCAATGGTTATTTTTTGTCCCATTGTCCATTTAGGATGTTTCAATGCCTGTGCCAAAGTTACTTTCTCCAACTGTTCAAGTGTGTATCCTCTAAAAGGTCCGCCTGAAGCTGTAAGCAATATTCGTTTGATTTTCTTCCCTTGATTCCCTTGTAAACATTGAAATATAGCGCTGTGCTCGCTATCGACTGGAAGCAATTTCACGTTTTTTTCTTTGACTGTTTTCATTATCAAATCACCGCCGGCAACCAATGTTTCTTTGTTGGCCAGTGCAATATCTCTGCCTTCTTTTATAGCATAGTATGTTGGCGCTAATCCGGCTATTCCCATTAATGAGTTTAGTACCAAATCGCACTCTGTCTTTGCTCCTTTTATCAGCCCTTCTTTGCCCCAAAGCATTTCTGTCTTTGGATGTTTCTTTGACAATTTTATTGCATCGGATTCTTCTGAAACTATTGCAACTTCTGGATTGAATTTTTCTATCTGTTTTGAAAGCATCTCTGTATTCTTGGAACAAGAAAGCACCGCAACAGAAAATTTGTCACGGTTTGCTTCAATAATGTCCAAGCTTTGTGTCCCAATGGAACCAGTGCTTCCCAAAATTCCTATTTTTTTCATAAATTTCGTATTTTCTCCTACATCAAAACTAAAACGATATAATAGTAAACCAGTGGTGCTGTGAATAAAACGCTATCGAATCTATCCATTATACCACCATGCCCCGGTATTAAATCGCCGTAATCTTTTATTCCCATTTTTCTCTTGTATGCTGAAGCAGTCAAATCTCCACATTGTGAGATTATGCTGCCAATAAACCCAATTATTAGGCAATGTACCAGTAGTCTTGGAACAATGAAATATCCAAACAACCCTGCAAACACTATGCTTCCCATCGTTCCTCCAATTGCTCCTTCTATGGTTTTCTTTGGGCTAAGTGTTGGGCAAAGTTTATGTTTGCCTAGTAAATATCCGCTAAAGTATGCCATGATATCTGTGCAAAATGCTGTTATTATTACCAGCCAAATCAGTATTGAATATTCTTCTGTTTGATCTACTAGTACTATATGAAATGAAAAGAATGCAACGTATATTGTCCCTAGCATTGTAGCCATTGCATCTTCGATTTTTCTCTCGTTAATTTTGAACATATATAATGATGATGCCACTATTACTGCAGCAAACCATACCATATAGTATTCCGTCTGCCCCGGCCAAATAAAGTTTATTGCGTATAGTGCAAACAACCCAACGTATGCAATTTGGTCTGATGGATGAATATCCATGGTTCTAAATCCATTAAAGAACTCTCTTATTCCAACCAGTCCAATAAGGAATGCTGCTCCTATTAGCCAATATCCTCCAAAGTATACTACTGCAAGTAGTGGAATCATAACTAATCCCGATATTACTCTTGTTTTCATACTAATTCCTCTTTACTTTCTCCCACCAAATCGTCTATCTCTATTTTGATATAATCCTATTAGTCGTTCGAACTCTTCTGGTGTAAAATCTGGCCACAATACGTCGGTAAATTCAAACTCGCTATATGCACTTTGCCACAGCATAAAGTTTGACAATCTTTCTTCACCGCTGGTCCTAATTATCAAATCCGGATCTGGTATGTTGCCATTTTCTTCGCCTGTATAAAGGTATTTGCTTATGGTATCTTCTCCCACTTGTTCTTTGTCAAGTTTGCCATTTTCTATATCTTTATATATATTATTTACAGCTCTAACTATTTCTTTTCTGCTTCCATAGTTTAAGGCTATATTAAATTGAAGACCTGTATTGTTCTTTGTGGTCTCCAATGATTTCTCTAATCTATCTACTGCAATTTGGGGTATTGTACTGTAATCTCCCATTATGTGGACTTTTACATTATTTTTGTGTAGCTCTTGTAACTCGCTATCTACATATTTTACTAGCAACTTAAATATTCCACTTACTTCTTCGTTGGAACGTTTCCAGTTCTCTGTAGAAAAAGCATATACGGTCAAATATTTAATACCCAACGTTGATGCTCTTTTCACAATTTCTTTCATGGCTAGCATCCCTGCATTGTGTCCTGCCACTTTTGGTATCATTCTCTTAGTTGCCCATCTCCCATTGCCATCCATTATGATTGCAACGTGACATGGCATTTTGTTTGTATCTAACATATTTGCCTCATATTCGTATATTTGTAAGAGTAATCATCGGTCAAGCCGGCCTTTGGCCTTGCGATATTT
>JAVXAG010000006.1:0-2003 GCA_036660615.1 Anaerovoracaceae bacterium | reverse complement strand
CGTATATTTGTAAGAGTAATCATCGGTCAAGCCGGCCTTTGGCCTTGCGATATTTAGGCAGCCGGCCTTTGGCCTTGCCATATTTGGGCAAGCCGGCCTTTGACCTTGCCATATTTGGGCAAGCCGGCCTTTGACCTTGCGATATTTGGACAAGCCGGCCTTTGGCCTTGCCATATTGGGCAAGCCGGCCTTTGGCCTTGCGAGAATCCCCCGAATTTTCCTAAATCCAAAATATTCGGGGGATATTATCCTTGCTCGCATTATTTCTTACCATTAATTGTGCTTAATCCCAATTATTTGTTGGCATTTATTGCAATATTTAGTGTTAAAAGTATTAAACTTCAAATAAATGTTATTTAATTGCAATATCTGGAACCTGCGTCCCCCGAATAATTCAAAATTGGCGTTATTCGGGGGATGGCATAATCGCTTTAAGTCATATTGGGCCAAGCCGGCCTTTGGCCTTGTGATACTCGGGGGATGGCATAATCGGTTTAGCCATATTTAAATAATATTGGTTATACTTCCATTACTTCTTTATCTTTTGCTGCAACTATGGCATCAATATCTTTGACTGCTTTGTCTGTTTCTTTTTGAACGTTATCTAAGTCTTTCTTTAATTCGTCCTCAGTAAGTTCTCCATCTTTTTCTTGTTTTTTAAATGCATCATTTGCATCTCTTCTAATATTTCTGATTGCGATTTTCGCTTCCTCGCCCATCTTCTTGATTGTCTTAGTAAGTTCTTTTCTTCTTTCTTCAGTAACTTGTGGAATTACTAATCTTATAGCTTTTCCGTCGTTTGAAGGGTTTATTCCTAAATTAGCGATATTGATTGCTTTTTCAATTTCTGAAATTGCTTTAGGATCAAAAGGTGTAATCATCAATGTTCTTGGGTCTGGCACTGAAATGTTTGAAAGGTTTTTCAGTGGTGTAGGGCTCCCATAATAGTCCACCATTACTTTGTCCAATAATACTGGGTTTGCTCTTCCTGCTCTAACTGTGTTCAAGTCTTCTTTTAATATGGAAATACTTTTCGCGATTTTTTCCTCAATACTAAACTTATTACTCATTTTTAATTCCTCCTATAATTTCGTGGTTATTTGATTATTGTACCAATTTTTTCGCCATATATGGCTTTTAAAACATTTCCTTCTTGGGAAATGGTAAATACATGTATTAAAATATTATTGTCTTTACAAAGAGTTGATGCTGTAAGATCCATTACTTTAAGGTCTTTTTCAAGAACTTCCATATGTGTTAACTCATCAAATTTGATTGCATTTGGATTTGTTTCTGGATCGTCTGAATATACTGCGTCAACTTTTTTGGCTAACAGTATTACATCTGCATCCATCTCCGCAGCCCTAAGTGCCGCTGCTGTATCTGTTGAAAAGAACGGATTTCCAGTTCCTGCACCAAATATAACGATATCGTTGTGATCCAAATGACTTAATGCCCTTCTTCTAGCATAAGGTTCCGCAATCTCTTTCATTTCGATTGCCGTCTGAACTTTTGTTGGTAACCCCTCCGCCAGGAAAGCGTCCTGTAATGCAAGTGAGTTCATAACTGTGGCAAGCATTCCCATATAATCTGCGGTTGCTCTGTCCATATCTTTGCTCGTTCTGCCTCTCCAAAAATTGCCGCCTCCGACAACAATGGCAATTTGCACTCCCAGCTCATGGACTTCTTTGACTTCTCTGGCAATTTTCTTTGTCATTTCTTCATTTATGCCAAATTTGCCCTCTCCTGCCAGTGCTTCACCACTTATTTTTAGTAGGACTCTTTTGTATTTAGGTTCCATACATCTCTCCTTATCGCTCCATTCAAATATCCAAACAGTGGAATATTCTTTCAGAAGTTATTATATTTTTCAAACTGCGACGAAACTGCAAGTTTCGAAGTGCGTAAGCATTCTCATTGCAAAATAAATAATAGGGCAATGAGCACAGTTTCCTTAGAATGTTCTTGTCACCCAGACTACTGTCTGGGCGCAGTGGGTTTTT
>JAVXAG010000005.1:2845-31412 GCA_036660615.1 Anaerovoracaceae bacterium | reverse complement strand
ATCTAAATTTCAATCGGAAGGATTTGTCCGTCCGAAAATAAATGTTGTCATAAAGCGAAAAAAATGTTGTCTTTTTGACAACAAAAAAACGAAAACGGACAACAAATCCCACAATATGTAAAAAAGGAAGGTAAAAGACCGCAGGCGACTTTTACCCACATATTGCCAGAAATCGGAAGGCAAAAGCCCCAAATGGCATAAGCCTTGCAATTACTGGCTTTGGGGCAAGGCTGCTGCCAGCTTTTGCCAACACAACTAGTTGGCACGGCTTTTGCGCCCAAAAACCTCCGACCTGCGCCAACACAACTAGTTGGCACAGCTTTTGCGCCCAAAAATCCATAAACGCAGAGCCACTTATTGGCACGGCTTTTGCGCCCAAAAACCTCCGACGTCGCAAACCCGTACCCGCCTTGGCACAGCTTTTGCGCCGTCATGCCAAACCAACCGCCAGCCTTATCGCTGTGTTGGCACAGCTTTTGCGCCAAAAGCCGCTTGCCTCGCAAGCGACTTTTACCCACAGTCCTCCACAAAACTTTGTAAACCAAAAACACTTGACAGGATGATGATTTTGTGGTAAATTAGTTGAGTGTTAAGTTATTATGCTTTACAGAAAGGAAAAATCATGTTGGATAAAATCGCAGAGGCAAGTCTGCTATATGATTTTTATGGACAGTTGCTTACAGAAAAACAGCGACAAGTAATGGAATTATACCATGAGGAAAATTTGTCACTATCGGAAATTGCAGCAGAGTTTTCTATTTCTAGGCAGGGAGTATACGATGCACTTAAAAATGCGGAGAAATCCTTGGCAGAGTATGAGAATAAACTTGGTCTTGTTGAGAAGTTTGGTAAAACCAGTGAGGCAATAGCCAAGATTGATTGCACCATTGATGAGATTACAGAGTTAAACAGAGATAACAAAGAACTAATAATAAAGCTAAATGAAATCAAGACAATTATTAACAAGCTAGAAGAAATTGAAGAGGTGGACGATGGCATTTGAAAGCTTATCTGATAAATTACAAAGCGCATTTAAAAAACTAAAAGGCAAGGGTGTTCTTACAGAAGCCGATATTAACGAAGCAATGAGAGAAGTAAAGCTTGCATTACTTGAGGCGGACGTTAACTTTAAAGTCGTAAAAGAATTTGTTAATAGCGTAAAAGAAAAGTCACTTGGAGCAGAAGTACTAGAGAGTCTAACTCCAGCACAACAAATAATAAAGATTGTAAACGAACAATTAGTTGAACTTATGGGAGGAACAAACAGCAAGTTAACATTTGCACCTTCTGGATTTACAGTTTTATTGATGGTTGGATTACAAGGAACAGGTAAAACGACAACTTGTGGAAAATTAGCAAACTACCTAAAAAAGAACGGCAAGAAGCCTATGCTTTGCGCGTGCGATATTTATAGGCCAGCAGCTATTGACCAGTTAGAAGTTGTAGGAAAGTCTGTAAATGTCCCTGTGTTTACTATGAAAGATAGCAAAGATCCTGGGAAAATTGCACTTGCCGCAAGACAAGAAGCAGAAAAAAAAGGATTTGATGTTCTCATTGTGGATACCGCAGGTAGACTTCAGATAGATGAAGCATTGATGGAAGAACTGGTTACAATTAAGAAAACAGTGAAGCCACACGAAATATTATTGGTGGTAGATGCTTTGACAGGACAAGATGCAGTCAATGTTGCAGAAGGGTTCAACGAAAAACTTGGAGTTGATGGAATAATCATGACCAAGATGGACGGAGACTCAAGAGGTGGTGCAGCACTTTCAGCAAAGAAAGTTACAGGAAAACCTATTAAGTTTATGGGTATGGGCGAAAAATTTGATGCCCTAGAACCATTCCATCCAGAGAGAATGGCCAGCAGAATATTGGGCATGGGAGATATGCTTTCCCTAATAGAAAAAGCTCAAGAAAACTTTGACGAAGAAAAAGCCGCTAAAATGGAAAAGAAATTCAAAAAGAATGAATTTACATTAGAGGACTTTTTGGATCAGATTGGTCAGATAAAGAATATGGGCGGAATAGGAAAAATGATGGAGATGATGCCAGGCATGGGAAGTGCCCAGATGAAAGGCGTCAATCTTGAAGAAAGCGAAAAAGAATTCAAACAGATGGAATCAATAATTTATTCAATGACATTTGAAGAACGTCGCAATCCATCAATACTAAATGCCAATAGGCGAAAAAGAATTTCCGCAGGATGCGGACAGCCAGTTAACAAAATCAATAATCTTATCAAAAGATATGATGAGATGAAGAAGATGATGAAACAATTCTCTAACCCAAAGATGATGAAGAAAAACAAAATGTTTAGAGGAATGTTTTAATATAAATATAGCTATTAAGGAGGAAATAACATGGTTAAAATTAGATTAAAGAGAATAGGTGCACATAAGAAACCTTTTTATAGAGTGATTGTTGCAGACTCTCGTAGACCTAGAGATGGTAAATTCATCGAAGAAGTCGGATACTACAACCCACTTGTTGAGCCAGTAGAAATCAAAATCGATGGCGAAAAAGTAAAAAAATGGTTAGACAATGGCGCACAACCTACGGAAACAGTTAAGAGTCTTTTAAAGAAGTCTGGAATTATTGAATAAGAAAGCGGTGAAGACTAATGACTAAATTGGTTGAAGCAATTGCAAAATCTCTTGTTGACTGCCCGGATCAAGTTGAAGTAACTGAAACAGATGGCAAACAAGGGACTGTAGTGCAATTAAAAGTTGCTCAGGAAGACATGGGAAAAGTTATTGGCAAACAAGGAAGAATCGCCAAAGCACTTCGCACTGTTGTTAAGGCTGCCGCAACTAGAGAAAATAAAAAAGTGATAGTAGAAATAGTATCAGAATAACAAATAAAGTTGCAGAATGGGCACATATATTTACGAGAGTAGTTATATGTGCCTGTGTGATAATTGGGAGACTAAATGGAAAAAATTAGGATAGGGAAAATAGTAAATGCAGTTGCCCTAAAAGGCCAAGTTAAAGTTTATAATTACTCAGATTACAAAGAAAGATTTGAAGAAATTGACACAGTAATAATAGACGATAAAGAATATAAAATTGAAAACGTAAGGTATCAAAAAGATATGGTAGTCTTGAAACTAGAAGGTATAGACGATCGAAATATGTCAGAGGCCATGAAAGACAAAGATATATACATTTTTGAAGATAATTTGAGAGAATTACCAGAAGATACTTTTTATATAAAAGATTTAATCGGAATAAAAATTGTTGATGAAACCACAGATATTGAGATTGGTAGTCTTGTTGACGTGTTGCAAAACAGTGCACAGGACCTTTACAAAGTTGCCTTGACAAAGGGCGGAGAAACCCTTATACCGGCAGTGGAAGAATTTGTTAAAGAAATCAATGTCAAAGATGGTTATATAAAAGTTAAACTAATTCCCGGATTATTGGAACTGGAGTAAAGTGTAAAGAATGAAGATTGACATTTTGACTCTTTTCCCAGAGATGTTTGTTGCAGTAACAGAAAGTAGTATGCTGGGACGAGCGGTGGAAAAGGAAATACTAAACATCAATTTAATAAACATTAGAGATTTTAGCAATGATAAGCACAACAAAGTTGACGATACGCCATTTGGTGGCGGTGTGGGAATGGTTATGTCGGCAGATCCAATATTTGGAGCGCTAAATTCCATAGAAGCAAAAGGAAAAAAGATTTTGTATATGTCACCTAGAGGGAAAATCCTTGACCAAGAAAAAATCATGGAACTTTCACAAGAAGAAGAAATGATTATTCTTTGTGGACACTATGAAGGGGTTGACCAAAGGGTGCTAGATTACTGGGATATGGAAGAAGTTTCCATAGGCGACTATGTGCTGACTGGCGGAGAATTGCCGGCAATGGTACTCATTGATTCAGTGGCCAGATTGGTACCGGAAGTGCTTGGGGCAAATGAATCGGCTCTGGAAGAATCGGTTTATTCTGGGCTTCTTGAGTATCCACAGTACACAAAACCTAGGGAATATCAGGGACTTAATGTTCCGGAAGTGCTGTTCAACGGTAACCATAAACTTATTGGTCTTTGGAAATATGAGAAATCCTTGGAACTTACCAAAAGAGCAAGACCGGATCTGTTTAAAAAATACTTAGATGAGAAAAATGACTTAACAAAAGACGAAAAGAAAATTTTAGATAAAATAATAAAAAGTGACCAGTAAAAGTTGTAATAATGGTTGTTTTGATGTAAAATATTAGCAGGAGATTTGTATGGGAAAAAATAAATTAAAAAAAATTAATTTATCAATAATTAATAAAAAATCAATAGGCATATATGTCGTAATATTGGTCTCCTTATACATTGCAATTTATGTTGTTCCATCAGTGACAGGTGCACTTGTAAGAACTTACACTGTAGAGTATGGCAACTTGCAGGTTACTGATGAAACCACTGGATATTTTGTTAGAACAGAAGATGTATATCTTGCCACTGAAAGTGGAAAAGAAAATCGATATATAGAGCAGGGAACTTTGGTTAGAAAAGGCACAACTATTCTAGAAATAAATGGACAAGCCGAGGGTGAGATAGGTGGAAAATACACTCCTATTTTGACCAATCTAAAAGGCGTAACAAAAAGTTCTTCAGATTATATTAGTGGCATGGAAGGCGTTGTAAGTTATTATGCTGATGGATATGAATCCACATTTACACCTTCGAATATGAAAGACATAACGTATGACATGGTTGAAAAAATTTCGGACATTCAAGTACTTTCATTAAAAAGAACCAAGGTGATAAAAGGCGAGCCAGTATTCAAAATGGTTCATAATGGGAGATGGTATTTGCTTTGCTTTGTTGATACTGTTAACAAAGACAGATATCAAATAGACAATCAAATTGAAATTGGTTTTAATGATGATCAGATAACTGCCAAGGTACATGACGTTATAGCACAAGGAAACAAGACGATGATAATACTATCAACTAACAGATACTACGAAAACTTCGATAGATATAGAGCTACAGATGTAACTTTGATAACTTCGGATAATAGCGGTTTGATTGTTGAAAACAGTAGTATTGCAACAAAAAAAGGACAACAAGGAGTATATGTAAAAAATAAGATGGATGAGTATGTATTTACACCGATAAGTGTAATAACTACTGATGGAGAAAAATCAGTGGCAGAGAAATCTTACTTTTATGACGAAAATGGTGAGATGGTTTCAACTATAAACACATATGATGAAATACTAAAATCACCAAAATAGAAAGAGAGGCGTAGCAATGTCGATAAAATCAAATATTGAGTACATTAATAAGATAAAAGATGAGGCAACGGTTCGTTCAGGCAGGAATGCGGGGGACGTGCTTTTGGTAGCAGTTACAAAACTTCATACTGCGGAAGAAATAAATGAAGCTATTGATGCAGGTATAACCGATATTGGCGAAAACAAAGTACAAGAAATAATGGACAAATTCGACCATGTCAAACCAGTCAGATGGCACTTAATCGGTCATTTGCAGACTAACAAAGTTAAAAATATTATAGATAAGGTTTCTATGATTCATTCTGTGGATTCATTACATTTGGCTATGGAAATAGACAAAAGAGCAATGCAGCATGGAATTACTATGGATATTTTGATTCAGGTTAACTCCGCAATGGAGGAAAGCAAGTTTGGAATTACCACAGAGGAAACAGGGAACTTAATCGAGAATATTCTGGATAAATGTCCAAACATAAAGATAAGAGGATTGATGTGTATTGCGCCATTTGAAGATAATCCAGATGATGCAAGAAAATATTTTGCGGAAGTAAAGAAATTGTATGATGAATATTCAAAACTAGACACTGATAGAATAGATTTTAAATATCTATCAATGGGAATGTCAAATGATTTTGAAGTGGCTATTGAAGAGGGGTCAAATCTCGTCAGGGTAGGCACAGCAATATTTGGAGCTAGAGATTATTCAAGCAAGTAATAAGTAGGAGGTTGAAAGATGGGTTTCACAGATTCAATAAAAAAGGTAATAGGAATAGAAGAAATTGACGATGATATGGAAATTACTGAAGAAGAAGTAAAGGCAGCAAGAGAAAAAATAAACAAAGACTATGGTAGTAGAAAAACATATGGAGAACCATTGCCAGAAGTCAAGAATAGACAACCACAACCACAGGAAAAAAAGTTTTCTATTGCCAATACCAATGCATTTAAAATGGTAGTAATAGATCCAAAGACTTTTGAGGAATGTCCAAAACTAGTTGATAGTTTAAAAGGGCGAAGACCGGTTATAATAAATCTAGAAAAGCTTGAAACAGAAGTGGCTAGAAAAATCTTTGATTTTCTAAGTGGAGCTACTTATGCCCTAAATGGCAATGTACAGAAAGTTGCTAACAATATATTTATATTTGCACCAGAAAACGTAGATATAGCGTCAAACACAGAGGATAAAGGCGGTTTCGACTTTAATAACAATAAGAGCCCATGGAGGTAATAGATGCAATATATAATAATGCGCGCAATTAGTTGGTTTTCACAGCTAATAGTTTTTGCCCTTATGCTTAGAGCTATACTAAGTTGGTTCGGTCAAGATCCATATAGTTCAGCTGGAAAAATATACCGTATTATGGTTAGAATCACAGAACCAGTGGTAGCCCCTTGTAGGCAGCTACTTTCAAGATTTAATACCGGAATGATAGACTTTTCTGTTTTTTTAGCATTCTTTTTAGTAGAGATAGCAGCCAAGGTTTTGATAATTTTGGTTAGTATAATTTTTTAACATTGAAAGGAAGTAGTTATGATTACACCGTTAGATATAGAGAATAAGGAATTTGCAAGAGGCGTTAGAGGCTACAAGGAAGAAGAAGTAGATGATTTTCTTGATCTAGTAATAATCGATTATGAAAAACTATTATTGGAAAATCAAAAATTGAAGAAGAAACTTGATGAAACTAATAAACAGATAATCAGCAATCAGTCATCAGAAGAATCTGTACTCCAGACACTGGAAGCTGCGAAGAACCTTATGACTGATATTTCGGCCAGTGCAGAAAGAAGAGCTGAGGTGTTAGTCAAAAATGCTCGTCTTGACGCAGAGCTTATACAAAGAGAAGCAAGAGAGTCGGTTGTTCGTCTCACTGAAGAGGGAGAGAAACTGAGGAAAAGAGTTGAAAGACTAAAAGAAAGATATCGAGAGCTTCTCGAAAATGAATTAGAAAGATTTGATAACATTAGCGATGACTTGTTCGCTGATTTAGAACGTGATTTTCTGCCGGCATCTATGTCTCAGAAAAACGCTGGAACTGTTGCTATGCAAGAGGTGGGTGAAATCTCAAAAGAAGATCTTACAAAAACAAGAATTATATAAGAGTGGAGGCGGGGCAGGTTATGCCCCGTAATTTATATGAAATATTATGCAACAATAATAATAATAGTAATTATAGACCAAATCTCAAAATTAGTTGTAAGAATGAATATGTATGAAGGACAGTCTATCCAAGTTATTGGGAAGTTTTTTCAGATAACCCATATAAGAAATGATGGAGCTGCTTTTAGTATGCTTTCAGGTCAACGAGTGTTTTTGATTATCGTTCCAATAATTGCAGTTGGAATAGCCTTATGGTATATGATAAAGCATATGAAAACAGATCATTTTACATTATCACTGGCCCTATCTTTTATAATAAGTGGAGGAATAGGCAATTTGATTGATAGAGTTGTCTTTGGAAGTGTAACGGATATGTTTGACTTTAGCATCTTTCCACCTGTGTTTAATATTGCAGATATTGCAGTATGTGTAGGGTGTGGATTGCTGTTTTTATTCGTCTTGGTCTTTGATGGAGCAAAAAATGGAGCAAAATAAAAAATATGAAATATATATAGAAGACAAATATGAAGGCACTAGAATTGATTTAGTGCTTTCTTTGGCGTTGTCGGAGACATCAAGAAGTTTTATACAAAAACTTTTTGAAAAGAATATGATTGCAGTTAACGGAGAAGTTTGTAAATCAAAAAAATACAAGGTTGTATCTGGGGATAAAGTTGAAATTCAAATTCCAGAGCCAACTGAACTAATAATTGAAGCTGAGAACATTCCCATTACTATCGTCTATGAAGATGATGATGTTCTGGTAGTAAACAAGCCAAAAGGTATGGTGGTTCATCCAGCAGTGGGAAATTACACAGGCACTTTAGTAAACGCTATAATGTATCACTGTGGCGATAGATTATCTTCAATCAACGGAGTCATAAGACCAGGAATAGTCCATAGAATAGATAAAGATACTAGTGGACTTTTGATGGTAGCCAAAAATGATATTGCACATGAATCACTGTCAAAGCAACTGGCGGAACATTCTATTAGAAGAACATATCAGGCGTTAGTTTACAACAATTTTGCTAACGATGAAGGCACAGTGGATAAACCCATTGGGAGAGATTCGAAGAATAGGCTTAAACAAGCGGTCACTGATGTAAACAGCAAAAGAGCAGTTACCCACTATAAGGTTTTGGAGCGTTTTGGCAAATTCACTTTGATTGAGGCTAACCTTGAGACGGGGAGAACTCATCAGATTAGGGTACATATGGCCTATATAAAACACCCATTAGTAGGTGATCTTGTCTATGGACCAGAGAAACAGCAGCTACCAGTAGAGGGACAGATGCTACATGCCAAGGTAATAGGTTTTGTTCACCCTAGGACAAATGAGTATATGGAATTTGACAGTGAACTTCCAGAATACTTTGAAGAAGTTTTAGATAAATTGAGAAAGGCATAAAAGATGAAGAAAAAAACTTTTAAACCGGGAACAATGTTAAATCCAGTTCCAGTAGTTATGGTTTCATGTGGTGATGAGAAACGAAACAACATTATCACTATAGCTTGGACAGGAATTGTTAATTCTGAACCACCTATGACTTATATATCTGTGAGGAAAAGTAGATTTTCTCATAAGATGATTTCTGAGTCAAAAGAGTTTATCATAAATATGACTACGGAGGAACTGGCAAAAGCTACTGATTTCTGTGGTGTTAGATCAGGTAAAGATTTAGACAAGTTTAAAGAAATGAAATTGACACCAATTCAGGGAGAAGAAGTCAAATGTCCAATGATTGGTGAATCCCCAGTGAATCTGGAATGTAAAGTAAAAGATATATACGAGTATCCTTCACACGATATGTTTGTGGCAGAGATAGTCAAGGTTCACGTTGATGAAACATTGATTGATGAAAAGGGAAAAATCCTTTTGGATAAGGCAAATTTGATTTGTTATAACCATGGAGAGTATTTTGGAATAAAGAAACACCCAATTGGAAGATTTGGCTACTCTGTAATGAAAGCAAAGACGAAAAAGAGACTTAATAAGGAGAAAAGAAATAGACCAATTAAAAAAGGCTGATTACAGCCTTTTTTGGAGTTAAACCACTTATATATATTTTGTGATTTATCGATAATTGAGTTGAATGTCAGCGTCCAAGTTATAGTGAATGGATTTATGAAGGCAAGGATAATTTAACGTAATCAATACAGGCCTCACAGACGTACCCTTTTTTAAATTCGGTGCTATAATGTATATTCCCACAAAGTGTGCATGATGGTTTCATAATTTACCTCCAAATTTATAGTGATTTAACTCTTGTTCACAATTTACACACTTTTTTGTAAAAAAACAAGGTATAATATATGAAATGTAGAATTACGTCATTTAACTGTCGTAAATTGGTAATGAAAAGAAAAGGAGAATTAAAATGTTCATAAATTTTGAATTAAATAGACAAAGCACAATTATAGGATATGATTTTCCATGTGAGAATCCTAATCATGTGTTATGTATAATTCATGGCATAGGGGAACACGCCGGCAGATATGAAAGAATGGCAAAATATTTAAAGGAAGAAGGCATTGCTTGTGTGGCTATGGATCTTCCTGGTCATGGAAAATCAGCAGGAACAAGAGGTCATGCTGCTCCAAGAAATGAAGTTTTGAAAGCAGCAGATGAACTTATAGAGTATGCCCAAAAAGAATACGAGGGTGTTCCTATTGTATTTTATGGACACAGTATGGGAGGAAACATTGCACTTGACTATAAAGCTAGAGGCTCACATAATGAAGTGCCAGTTGCTTACATAGTTTCTGCACCTTGGATTGAGCTAATAAGAAAAGTGTCGAAACCACTTTATTTCGTTATGAAAATGTGTTCTAAGATTGTGCCTAGAATGCAAATCAGTTCTGGTTGTCATGAGGAAGACCTGGGGAATCTTGATTCAGTAAGACCATACAAAGAAAATCCTTTGGTACATGATAAAATTACAATGTTATGTGCATATGAAGGATTTAGCATAGGCAAAGCTATTGCAGAGGGAACCAACGAAACCAATGGAAAAGCAGAACAAAAACCATTTTTGTTGATGCATGGCACTGGGGATAAAATATGTTCCATTGAGGGAACAAGAAAACTTGCCAAAAGACTTAAAAATGCACCATACTTTACGTATGTTGAGTGGGAAGGATATTACCACGAAATACATAATGGTGGGCCAGAAGCCACCGGTGAGGACGTAATGGAGAAAATTTTACAGTTTATAAAAAGTAACTAATGGGAAAAGATAAGGGATAGAGCAGAGGTACAAAAAATGTTACAAGACAAAGATAAAGATTTAATAAAAGAACTGTTGCCAGGGGAACCAGACAATATGGTAGCCTACTTAAACGAGTTCGATATTTTGATGATGAGGTACGATTCGGCAATAAGAGAAGTTAGAACTAAGCTAGAAATTTTAAACGATGAGCTTTCTTTGACAAATTCTCAAAGTCCAATTTCTTCAATACAATCAAGGAGAAAAAAGACAATCAGTATTGCAGAAAAACTGAAAAGAATGGATAAGGATGTAACCATTCAATCTATTGTGGATAATCTAAACGATGTGGCAGGGATAAGGGTAATCTGTGCATTTTTAGATGATATATATAAAATAGCTAGGATGCTTGCACAGCAAGATGATATTACTTTGATTGAGGTAAAAGATTACATAAGAAATCCAAAGCCTAACGGATATAGAAGCTATCATATGATTGTAGAAATACCGGTTTTTTTCTCAAACGAAAAGCAACCAATGCGTGTTGAAGTTCAAATAAGAACAGTTGCAATGGATTTTTGGGCAAGTTTGGAACATCAGATGAAGTATAAACAAGATGTGGAGGCTGCTGATGAAATTATGGGTGAATTAAAGGAATGCGCAGATACAATAGCATCTACTGACCTTAGAATGTTAAAAATTAGAGAAAAAATTAGTGATGCTCATAAGGAAAAAAATGAGAAATAGTATAAAAAGTATTTGATTCCAACTGATAATTGTCAAAAATCTTGGTATTTGAAGTGGCTATAGGTGGTGCAAATAGATGAAAAGCTGGATTTGCTAATAATTGTTACAATATTTAGGTAAATATTTATATCTTTTCATACCGGTTTATTATATCCTATAGACAAATAATAAATCATAAAGATTTTTGGAGGTAGTTATGAATTCAATAGAAAGAGTTTTGCTTACGTTAGATCACAAGGAAGCAGACAGAGTGCCGGTATATCCTTTAATAAACAGTGTGTCAATGCAGACAACTGGAATAAATTATGAAGAATGGTCAAAAGACCCAAAGAAATGTGCTGAATCAATTATCAAAGCAACTGATGAAATTGGTGTAGACTGTATTTGTACACTAGTTGACTTATCAGTAGAAGCAGCTGACTGGGGACAAAAAGTTGTTTACAGTCCAATAAATGCAGCTCATCCTGACATGGATGAAAGATTAGTTGCAACAGCAGATGATTATGATAAAGTTCAGGTAATCAACCCAAAAGAAACTCCTAGAATGAGTGAACATATTGAACTTGCAAGATTGTTATACGAAGCTAGAGGACAAGAAAAGCCTTTAGTAGGTTTCGTATTTGGACCTCTTGGAGTTTTGAGCATGTTACGTGGACAAGAGCAAATGTTCTATGATATGGTAAAATGCCCAGAAAAAATGGATCAAGCATTGAGAAATGTTACAGAGACATTAAAATTATTTGCTATCGCTTTGATTGAAGCTGGTTGTCACGCAATTATGTTTGACACACTATATTCATCAAAGACAATTTTGAGTCCTAAGATGTGGGACAAGGTTGAAGGTCCTTTGGTAGAAGAATTAGCAAACACAGTAAGAGAACATGGCGGAATGGTTATGGTACATAACTGTGGCGAAGGTTTATATATGAAACAACAAATCGCAAGAATGCAACCAGTTGCTTTCTCACTAGATCATTTACCTCCTGATTGCAAAACTATGGAAGAACTAAAAGCAACATATGGTCACCTTACTACATTTATCGGTATGATTGAGCCAGGATGGTTACTTGCAGCATCGGAAGATGACGTAAGAGAAGAGTGCAGAACACAGATGGATGCATTTAAGAAAGATGGAGGATTTATCCTTGCTACTGGATGTGAATATCCATCAGCATTAAACTTTGACATGGCAAAACTAATGGTTGAAGAAGCTGAAACATATGGAAAATATGATAAATAGTAAATAATAAATTAATAAACAAAAGGGCATTCTCATATTAAATTGGGAATGTCCGTTTATGCCTAAAGGGAGAAAAGTATGATTGGTATAGGTATTGATACGGGCGGAACATGTACAGATGCAGTAATTTTTGATACAAAGAAGCATGAAGTATTGTCTGCTAGTAAAACATTAACAACAAAAAACGATTTAAAAATTGGAATTTTGAAAGCGCTGAATGGTCTTTCAAAAGAACTTATAGAAAAAGCGGAATATATTTCCTTATCAACTACACTTGCAACAAATGCCTGCGTTGAAAACAAAGGAGGAAGAAGCAAGCTAGTGTTTATTGGAGTAAATCCTAAAGTTGTGGAACGAATGAAGGGAACTTATGGGTTGCCGGCTGTTTCTGACATATATTTTATGCAGGGAGATCCAAGTTTGGATACTACTCCAACCAATAAGCCTGACTGGAAAACTTTTAGGAAAGATGTAAAAGAAAGCTTTAAAAATTATGATAGTATCGCTATTGTTCAAATTAATCCTAGGTACAATGATGGCAAATATGAAAAAATGGCAGAGGCAATTGTAAAAGAAGAAACTGGTTTGGCTTGTGTAAGAGGATATGACCTCTATCAAGAAATCAATGTTCAAAGGCGTGGTGCGACAGCATTACTCAATGCAAAGCTGCTACCAATTATGAATGATTTTTTTGTATCTATTGAGGAATCATTGGCAGAACTAAAGATTGATCTACCTATTGTAATTGTTAGGAGTAGCGGTAGTGTTATGTCCAAAGAGTTTGCGATGAATAGACCAGTTGAAACATTGCTTTGTGGTCCGGCTGCAAGTGTAATCGGAGCAATGGAATTGTCTTCTAAATCGGACGGACTTATTGTGGATATGGGCGGAACTACTAGCGACGTAGCTTTAGTAAAAAATGGAGAGCCTGTTACGGCGGAACTTGGTATTTGTGTAGGTCAGTGGAAAACCATGGTAAAAGGAATATCTATTGATACTTTTGCTCTTGGTGGTGACAGTGCTGTACGTTACCAAAATGGTATCATGCGTCTTGACAAGGAAAGGATTATTCCGTTATCTATGCTTGCGAGTGAGTATGACAATATTGTTCCAAAATTAAGGTCGTTGGTATCGAGAAGATCGGCATACAGCTATCCTGCCCACGAGTTCTTTTTGTTAATAAACAAGCCAGAGGATTTAAGCGGATATAACAAGGCCGAAGTCAGATTGATAAAAGCTTTGGAGAATGGACCTTTGAGTTTTGAAGAGGCTGCTGCTGAGGCTGGAGCAAACCCTTATGTCTTTAAGATGAGAAGACTTGAGAGTCAGGGTATAGTTATAAGAGCGGGGATAACACCTACAGATGTAATGCACATATATGGCGACTATAACCAGTACAACGTAGAAGCATCAAAGCTTGGCGTGGCATATTTGACATCGGCTATCGGTGTTGATTCAGAAGAAATATGTAAAGAAATATATGATTTGGCTAAGAAAAGATTGTACAGCAACTTGGTGAGAATCTTTATGAAACACGAAACAAAGAAGGACATATCTGAGACAAATGAAATGGCCCTAAGTGAACTTACTAATTACATATATGATAATAAAGATAAAGACGATAAGGATTGTGTTGTAAAGACTATTTTCTCAACAAAGTCAGCTTTGGTAGGAATAGGCGCACCAACTAAAATATTCTTAAATGACATTGCACACCTTTTGGATACAGAGTGTGATTTCCCTGAATATGCTCATATTGCCAATGCAATAGGTGCGGCCATGGGTAACATTAGTGCAGAATATGTGGTAAAGATCCAGCCAGATGGCTCGTTAATACCTTCTTTTGAATATTTAATCAGTGGAGGTACACAGATTATAGGCTGTAATATTTATGAACAGGCAGTAAAGATTGCAACTAGAATCGCCAAAAAAAGAGCCCTAGAATTGGCTAAATCCCAGGGCGCAAAAGGTAAGATAAAGGTTGAAGTAACATACGATGAGGAGTTCTTCAAACCTAGTAAATACAAAGAACCAATATTTGTAGAGAATACAGTTACTGCAAAGGCTGAAGCTATATTAATTTGATTCAGGTATCTTTGGGTTTACCCAAACAGTTTTATTATTGGTGAAGATGACCATGCCGGGCTTAGCTCCGGCTGGTTTTTTTACGTATTTGACCAAAACATAGTCAACTGGAACATTTTCGGAACTACGTCCTTTGCTGTGGTATGCGGCAATGGAGGCGGCTTCAAAGATTGCTGTTTCTGATATCAAACGTCCCGCTGTTTGGACGACAACGTGAGAACCGGGTATGTCTTTGGTGTGAAACCAATAGTCCCTATTATCGGCGGTTTTCAGTGTTAGAACGTCATTTTCTTTATTGTTACGCCCAACCAAAACGTGAAATCCATCAGAAGTATCATATTGATGAGGATTTGCCTTGTATTTTTTTTCTTTAGTAGTGACTTTTCTTCTGCGAACGTAGCCAGTGTCAATTAATTCACCACGCAAAGCTTCGATCTCCTCCACGCTATCGGTGTTTTCCAAATAGGTCATCACAGATTCAAGATACTGAATGTCATCTTCTGTTTCCTGTATCTGAATTTGCTTTTCTTTGATGGCCGTCTTTGACTTTCCATATTTTTTGTAGTACATTTGTGCATTCTTTGCAGGGGTATACTTTACATCAAGTGGAATAGTCACATTTGTACCATCGTAATAATTTACTACTTCCACCTTTGCATCGCCAGTTTTCACCATGTGAATATTAGCAGTTAGCAACTCACCAAAGAGCCTTAAATCTTCCGAGTTTTCTGCTTTCAAAACGTCTTCACAAAGTCGCTGTTTTTTTAGATACATTTTATCAAGTGTCGTTGAAACCGATTTAACCAGATCGTGAGATTTTTGTCTAGCCCGGTTAGAAGATTTTTTGTTATCAAAATAATAGTCAATACACTTGCTCAAACTGTCAAATTCAATCTTTGCACAGCAGGATTCAAATTCATCTAAAGACACAATATGAAATTCCTTTGGCACATTGTTCTCATCCTGATAAACCCTAGAGATAAAAGTGTTTGAAGAAATGCTGTCGATAATGTTCTGAAGTGATTTGTAAGGATTATCTTTGGCAGCAAGGTCGTCGGCAATAGCAGGGGAAATTCCACCAATTTTAGACAAAAGAGTCTTTGGTGTGTTTTCAGTTTCTGCCATCTGGGCCAAAGTGATTTCTTTAAAAGGTATTTTATCTTGAGCGGGAGGGTATTCGTATATTTTTCCCGGCAAAATTTGTCTAATTCTATTTACGTCTATGGAAACACGTTTTATGCTGTCGATAATCTTTCCATTGGTCATATCCACAAGTATGATATTACTGTGTTTTCCCATAATCTCAAAAATAATCTTTTTTGAAACGGTAAATCCTAGTTCATTTAGCGTCTCTAATGAAATTTCGATTATTCGCTCAGAGTCTTTTTGCTCTACTGAAACGATTCTGCCACCTTGTAAATGCTTTCTAAGTAGCATACAAAAGGATAGTGGCGATGCAGGATTGGCAAGATTGCCCTCAATAAAATGAACCCTTGCATGAGAACTATTGCAAGATGCATAAAGCTTGCAATTACCCGTCTTTGTGTGTATATGAAAAACAAGTTCATCACTCTCAGGTTGATAAACCTTTTCAATTTTTCCTAGTATTATTTTTTCTTGTAGTTCCTTTACGATACCGTAAGTTACAATTCCGTCAAAAGCCATATGATGCTCCTCTCTTTCTATAGTACATTCTACCTTTTTCAAGTAAGATTTGTCAAATATTTATAAATATGATAAAATGAATTAGTTATCATTAATCAGATAAAAGATAGGAGAAAATTAAATGATAAAAAGTATGACTGGCTTCGGAAGAAGTGAATACACCGACGGAAAAAGGAACATAATCGTAGAAATAAAATCCGTTAATCACAGGTATTCTGATATATCGGTAAAAATGCCTAGAAGATATTCTTTTGCTGAGGATAAAGTAAAGAATGCAGTAAAAGAAAAACTGAGACGAGGAAAAGTCGACGTTTCAATTATAGTAGAAAATTTAACAGAAGATGACGTTAACATAAAGCTAAATACAATGGTTGCAAAACAGTATTATGACAACCTTAGACAGTTGCAAAAGGCTTTTGACGTAACGGGAGATATAACGTTGCAGTTTTTATCTACAATGCCAGATGTAATGAAATCAATTCCTGATATTGAAGATGAGGGCGAAATGACAAAGTGCATTTTGATTCCTGTAATTGAAGCAACAAAGAACCTTGAAAATATGAGAGCAATTGAAGGCGAAAAACTTGCCCAAGATCTTATTATGAGAGGTGGCATTATAAAAGGGTTGGTTGACCAGATTGAAGAGCGATCACCACTGGTGACTGTAGCTTATACAGAAAGACTTAGAGAACGTATAAAAGATTTGATTGGTAACAGTGTTACGGTACCGGAAGATAGAATTTTGGTTGAAGCGGCTATATTTGCTGACAAATGTAGTATTACTGAAGAATTGACTAGACTAAACAGTCACATGGATCAACTAAAAAGCATAATTACTGAAAGCACACAGCCTGATGGAAAGAAGCTTGATTTCCTTGTACAGGAGATGAATCGTGAGGCAAACACAATCGGTTCTAAGGCAAATGACATCACTGTTACGAATTTAATGCTACAAGTAAAAAGTGAAATTGAAAAAATTAGAGAGCAAGTACAAAATATCGAATAAAAGATTGGATTGTTCCTTGTAAAACCTATATAAAAGTGGTATACTATTATCTCATATAACAGACGATTATATAATATACATTAGGAGAAATGGATGGATAATCAACAGGTACATACAGGCAAACTATTTATAATTTCCGGACCTTCTGGAGCGGGCAAAGGGACTATTTGCAAGCAGTTGGTAGATGAAACAGATGTTAAGGTTTCGGTATCTATGACTACAAGGAACCCAAGACCTGGAGAAGAGGACGGGATAAGTTACTATTTTACTTCACAAGATGATTTTAGAGCTAAAATAGAAAACGGCGGATTGCTTGAATATGCGGAGGTTTACGGCAATTTTTATGGAACACCAAAACAACAGGTAATTGACAGATTAAGCCAAGGCATAGATGTGGTCTTAGAAATTGATATCCAAGGGGCTTTGAAAGTTAAAGAGTCATATCCAAATGGAGTATTTATTTTTATATTGCCACCATCGATGGCAGAACTGAGAAAAAGAATTACGGGACGTGGTTCTGAGACTGAGGAAGCGATAAATTTGAGACTGGGAGAAACTTTAAAAGAAGTATCCTACATCGATAAATATGATTATTGCGTAGTAAACGGTGAGCTTGAAGAGGCAGTATCAAGGGTTAAGGCCATTGTTATTGCAGAACACTCAAGGGTTTCACAGAATGTTTATAAACTAATTGAAATGTATAAGGAGGAAATTTAATGTTATACCCATCAATTAATGAGATAAGAAAAAAAGCGGACAGTAGATATACAATAGTAGTTTTAGCCGCAAAAAGAGCTAGGGATATTATTGACGGAAAACCAGTGTTGACAGAAGTTGACGTTGTAAAACCGGTTTCAATCGCAGCCAACGAAATTGCTGAGGACTTGATTACCTACACTAGGGACAGCAGTTTGGAAACAAAGATTTAACAAATATCCAAACAGTTATTAAGAACTGTTGCAGATGTGATTTATATAGATCATAATTGCAGCAGTTTTTTTATTGCAAAAAAACTTGGGTTAAGCAGTGTAAATTATTGTAAAAAATAGTTACATTAACTTACATAAATAGCTTGACAATGGATTCTATATTTGTTAATATATGTTAAACAGTGTACATTATAGAAATTATAGCAATTCTGTACAATAATTGACGATATGCATCTACGCTAATTATCAATGTCGCTTATGTAACTTAGAAAATCGACCAGAGTATAAGGGTGACATATATCTATAATATAACAATAGGATAAAATATATGAACTATTTCAGCTCAAAATGTTTGTATTTGGCGCAGTAAATTATTTTGGCAACCGTTAAACTGTAATTATAACACAAATTAATTATTTTTAAGGAGAAAGAGAGGGTATATTATGAAACGTTATATTCCAGTAGTGACAAGAAGTTATAGTGAGAAAATTAATATTGAAGATATATTTTTTATTATGCAACGGTCAAGAAAACTGGTAATATCAACAGATAATGGAGTATATGAATACAATGAGAAAATCGACAATGTTAAAGATGCTTTGGACAAAAGATTTTGTTCTTGCCTAAAGTATTTTATTATCAATTTTGACAAAGTGCATTCTATGAGCGAGCAGACTATTTTTTTTGAAAATGGTGAGCATTTTTACTTGGGGCGAGAAAGTTACATAGGTACAAGGCAAAAATACTCTAGATATATAAAAGAATCAAAGTAAAATAAAAAAAAGTTCTAAAAAAGAAGAAAAAACCTTGCATTTGCAACGAAATTGTTATATAGTTATTGATGGTTCTGTTCTCAGGGCAGAACAAATAAATTATAATAAAATTCACACACCGAGGTATCCGCTAAGTGGTGCCGTTTGATTAAACGGTTCTTTGCGAAGAAGATTTCGGTGGAGGAGAAAAACCAGGAGGATTAAAATGGCAGTAATTTCAATGAAACAATTACTAGAAGCTGGTGTACATTTTGGACACCAAACAAGAAGATGGAACCCTAAGATGGCTCCATATATCTTTACAGAAAGAAACGGAATCTATATCATCGACTTACAGAAGACAGTTAAGAAGATCGATGAAGCATATGCATTCATGAAAGAAATCGGAGAAACTGGCAAACCAGTTCTTTTCGTAGGAACAAAAAAGCAAGCTCAAGGAGCAATCGTTGATGAAGCTAAGAGATGTGGAATGTACTATGTTAGCGAAAGATGGCTTGGTGGTATGTTAACAAACTACAAGACTATCGGCGGAAGAATTAAGAGACTTAACGACATCAGAAGAATGGAAGAAGATGGAACATTTGAGAAACTTTCAAAGAAAGAAGTTCTTAAATTAAGACTTGAATTAGAGAGATTAGAGAAGTTCTTAGGCGGAATTAAAGACATGAAGGGAATGCCAGGAGCATTATTCATCGTTGACCCTAAGAAAGAAAGAATAGCAGTAAAAGAAGCAAGAATTCTTGGAATTCCTATTATCGGTATAGTAGACACAAACTGTGATCCAGACGATGTTGACTATATTATCCCTGCAAATGACGATGCTATCAGAGCAGTAAAACTTATTGCAGGTAGAATGGCAGATGCTATAATTGAAGCTAACCAAGGCGAAAGCTTTGACGAAGGTCCAGCTGAAGAGACTGTAGAAGCAGAAGCAGTTGCAGTTGAACCAGTGGCAGAAGTAGTAGCAGAGGAATCAGCACCAGTTTCAGAAGAAGCTGTAACAGAAGCTGAATAATTAGGAGGACAAGATAATGGCAGTAACTGCACAATTAGTAAAAGAATTACGTGAAATGACCGGAGCAGGAATGATGGACTGCAAAAAGGTTTTAGTAGAAACAGATGGCGATATACAAAAAGCTGTTGAAGTTTTGAGAGAAAAAGGACTAGCTAAGGCTGCAAAAAAGGCTGGCAGAGTTGCGGCTGAAGGTATTGTTAAGTTAGCATTTGATGCTGATGGAAAAACAGCTTCAGTTGTAGAAGTAAACTCAGAAACAGACTTTGTAGCAAAGAATGAAGAATTCGTTGAATTTGTACAAAAATTAGCTGATATGGCTTTGATTTCCAAAGGAAAGACAATGGATGAATTCATGGAATTAGGCTATGAAGGAACTGATACAGTAAGAGATGCCCTTAACGCAAAGATTGCTAAAATCGGTGAAAATATGAACGTTAGAAGATTTGACACATTGGCAACACCAGGTGTTGTATATGCTGGTTACGTTCATGGAGCTGGTTCAATTGGAGTAATCGTAGGTATTGAAACAGAAGCTACAAAGGAAGAAATTGCTGTTGTAGGTAAAGATGTTGCAATGCAAGTCGCTTCAATGAATCCAAAGTTTGTTGACGAAACTGGTGTTGATCCAGCATGGTTAGAGGAAGAAAAGAAAATTGCTACTCAATTATTATTAAATGAGGGTAAACCAGAAGCTATGTTAGAAAGAATTATTCCAGGAAAGATTAAATCAATCTTAAAGGAAGTATGCCTAGTAGATCAAAAATTCGTAAAGAATGGAGACTTAACAGTTGAACAATATGTTTCACAGGTTGCTAAAGAAATTGGCAAATCAATGAAGGTTGTTGAAATGGTAAGATTCGAAGTTGGCGAAGGAATCGAAAAGAAAGAAGAAAACTTTGCAGAAGAAGTTGCAAAGCAGATGGGTAACTAATCACTTCAAATAATTTATAAAAGTTAATCTAAACCCCTTATAGGCGCTTAATTATAAGTGTTATAAGGGGTTTTGTAATTCAAGGAAACAAAAAAGCGGCTTTACAATAGATGAAATATTTCGTAAATTGTGATAAGACACAATGATATGGCTATAGCTCTGTGAAAGAAATAGAATTAATGGATTTATTTGAAACTTGTACAAATAGTTTGTTTTTTTACTATTGTTACACAAAATAATATGGTATACTGTTACTATATGGTTATATGGAGGAAATTTTATATGGAAAAGAAAAAAGGCAAACTGATGGCACAGTTCCTGATTCCATCAATTATAGGTGTTATATTATTTATGATACCTGTTAAATATGATGGAAACTGGACAGTATGTGTCAAGATTCTTGCAGACTTTATCGGAGGTGGCATAGGCGGAATTTTACCAATTTTATGCGTCGCTATTGTAACTATCTCTGCTGTAGTATCAGCAATAGCTTTGGCTAAACCAAAATTCATCACAGAACATCCTATTCTTAACGATACTTTTTCAACATCACTTATATGGGTTGTTGTAAGAGTTTTGGGCGCGGTATTTATTTGGCTTACTTATCTAGGTGTTGATGCTGGTGATGATAAAACTGGAATTATCCACATGATTACAGAAGGTGGAGCTGGTGGCTTCGTACTTGGTGATCTGTTGACAGTTTTAGTAATTATCTTTGCAATTGCAGGATTACTGTTACCACTACTACTAGACTTTGGTCTACTTGAATTTGTTGGTGCTTTACTAACAAAGATTATGAGACCAGTATTTAAAATTCCAGGTCGTGCAGCAGTTGACTGTGTTACTTCTTGGATTGGTGATGGTACTCTAGGAGTAATGCTTACTTGTAATCAATATGAGGGCGGTTACTATTCAGCTAGAGAAGCTTCCATTATTGCAACTACATTCTCTGCGGTATCTATTACATTTAGTATCGTAGTATTAGCACAAGTTGATTTGATGCAATATTTTGGATTGTATTACATGATTATTTGTCTGATTGGTGTTGTTTGCGCAATCATCTCACCAAGAATACCACCTCTTTCAAGAAAAAAGGATACGTATCTTGTTGAAGGAAAAGCTATTTCTGAAGAAATTCCTGCTCAATTCAAGTCACCTAGAGCATATGGTATGAACCTTGCTATGACAAGAGTTGCAGGCCATAAGGGTATCGGTGAGTTTGTTGAAAACGGCTTAAAAAATGCTGTTGGCATGTGGTTCGGAGTATTACCTACAGTTATGGCTATAGGAACAATTGCGCTACTATTAGCTAACAATACTCCTATATTTGATTTTTTAGGAAAACCATTCCTTCCATTACTTAACTTATTACAGGTACCTGAAGCTGCTGAAGCATCAAAGACAATGATCGTTGGATTTACAGATATGTTTACACCTTCCATCATTGCTGCAGAAGCAATCAAAAGTGAAATGACTAGATTTATTGTTGCGGTTGTATCAGTAACACAGTTGATTTACTTATCAGAGGTTGGTGGTCTTATCTTAGGATCAAAACTACCAGTAAAACTTTGGGAATTATTCGTAATCTTCTTAGAAAGAACAGTTATCAGTTTATTAATCGTTTGTCCATTGGCACATTTGATCTTTTAATTAAACTGTAGCACATTATTTATTTATTTACTATTTGAATGACCATATATACAGGCTGTCCGTCAGGGCAGCCTGTTTTTATGCTCTTTCTCAAATAGTGTGGTGAAGGACAAAAGAAAAAGCATTGGCAAATTAATATAAATATGTTAAACTGAAAAAAATGAGCAGGTAATTTTAATATAAAACACGAGGAGGTACTAAGATGATTCGTTTGTGCAAGTTTGACGATGAGCAACAGTGGCTAAAATTGAATAAGGAATTTATTGAATACGAGTATAAGGACGAGAATGTTTGGGAAAATCCTTTAGATAGAGGAGATATTGGAGAAATCTTTAGAGAAATACTTGATCATCCAGAATATCCAAACAGACTTTTTTTGGTGGTGGAATCAGACCAAGTTATTGGTTTTGTCAACACAACGTGGTTTTCTAGTGTATGGGCACATGGCAAAGTACTATTTATTGATGACTTCTTTATTACTGAGGAGTTTCGTGGAAAAGGATATGGCAAAACCGCAATTAAGGAGCTAGAATCACTAGTTAAATCTCAAGGGTTTGTTAGATTACAGCTAATGGCAGAGGATACTAATCCAGATGCCGGTAGATTTTATGAAAGGGAAGGATACTCCAAAGAAGTTCTTAACTTCTTCTGCAAGTATATCTAAAATAGATGAAAAAAACTACAGTATTAAAATTGATTGTTTATGGTATGTCAGCATTTTTAGTTATGGTGGCTATGGTTTTGTTTGGATCGCAAGCAAAGGGAAATATGGTGGATTTCGGAGATATTGCGGAGACAACAGGAACAATTTTAGAATTTTTACTGGGATTTGAAATGATATTGATGGTTGCGATTTTTCTACTTAAGCACAAACTAATACCACAGGCTGGGAATAAACTTTCTTTATTAATTGCATGAATTTTCCGAAAAACATAAAGAAAGAAACTTCTATTGTGTTGAATATATCCATAAAATGTGCTAAAATTAGTGGGTATAACAAACAACGAGGTACTAGAATAATGGTGACAATATTAGGGACATTTGGATTTCTGCTATTTTTTTTATATGATTGGAACAGCATTAACATAAATAATAGATTTTTTAAGAGTGCTTTTGCAATAGGGACTCTGCTTCTTGGTATGGCAACCATTCTGATGATAATAAAATATGGTAATATGGCATTAGTATTGCAATTTAAAGGCATAATATTACTCATACTAACAATGGTCAACTTTGGATTGCTAATCTATACACTATTTTTTGCATTACCATTTAAAGAAACATACATAATAGAGGAAAAGAATCCTGAAGTTTATGACAAAGGTGTTTATGCAATATGCAGGCACCCAGGAGTGATTTGGTTATTTTTTTCTTATATGTTTTTAAGTTTACTATTTGAATCAATTGAAATGATGATTATCGGAGGGCTGTTTAGCTTTTGGAATTTTTTATACATTATATTTCAAGATAAATATACCTTTATGAAATATTTCTCAAATTACGATGAATATAAAAGACATACACCTTTTTTGATACCTAACAGAATTAGCATATTACGTGGAATTAAAACATTGACTAAGAGAGGAACTGCGGATGAAATTTGAGGACAAATTAAATGAGTACACATCGGAACAACTGTGGAAAGAGTATTGTGGATTCTTAGACTTGACGGTTGATGAGTTTATGGGAATACAAAAGCGACTAATGGCTGAACAAATCCATTTGTGGGGGAATAGTGGTTTAGGAAAATCCATACTAAAAGGGGCGACTCCTAGAACATTAGAGGAATTCAGACGAATGGTTCCACTAACTACTTATGAAGATTACGCAGATGTTTTGCTTTCTAAGGATATTGAGCAGCTGCCAGCAGAACCGATTCTTTGGTTACAAACAACTTGGGAAGGCGGTTCAAAGCCAATAAAAGTTGCACCATACACAAAGAGTATGTTGGATACCTATCAAACAAATATGGTAGGCTGTTTGATGCTTTCTACAGCAAAAGAAAGAGGAAAATTCGACGTGAATCCAAAAGATACTATTTTGTATGGATTGGCACCACTACCATATGCAACAGGAATATTTCCGTTATTGTTAAACGAGGAGATAAGTATTGAGTTTTTGCCACCAGTTAAAGAGGCTGAAACCCTCTCTTTTAGTGAGAGAAATAAAAAAGGTTTTAAATTAGGTCTAAAAAAGGGAATAGATTTTTTCTTTGGAGTTGGAAGCGTTACATATTATGTAAGTTTAAGCTTATCCTCACTTGGGAAAAGCAGCAAAAATAATAAAGAAAATGGAGATGAGCCTATAATTTCTAAACTATGGGAGTTTTTGGGTTCAATTTCCATGTTAAAGAGATTGATAAAAGGCAATAAAAGAGCAAAAAAAGAAGGTAGAGACTTGCAACCTAAAGACTTGTTTAAATTAAAAGGATTTATGTGTGCGGGTACAGATAATAAGTGCTACAAAGACGAACTGGAGCAACTATGGGGCATTCGTCCAATGGAAATATTTGCGGGTACAGAACCTACTTGTATTGGTACAGAAATATGGTCTAGAGATGGAATGTATTTATTTCCAGATGCCTGCTTTTATGAGTTTATTCCATGGGAAGAAATGCATAAAAAGCAACCAACAACTTGTCTTATGAGCGAAGTTGTCCAAGGCGAAAAGTATGAATTGGTTATAACAACTTTAAAAGGTGGTGCTTTTGCAAGATATCGAGTTGGCGATGTATATAGATGTATTGGAAAAGAAAGCAGTAAAGATAGAATAAAACTTCCAAGATTTGAATATATTGATAGGATTCCAGACATTATAGATATTGCAGGCTTTACTAGAATTACAAAGTCATCAATAGAACAAGTTATTAAACTGTCAGGCCTTATGATAAAAGGTTGGGTTGCATCAAAAGAGTATACGTCGGGGAATAAGCCGTTTTTTCACATGTATATAGAAATGGAGCCTGAAAGCATTCTAAATAGGGTAGCAACTGTAGAGGTGCTTAGAGAACATTTTAGTGTTTACTTTAGATATGTTGACAGCGATTATAAAGATTTGAAAAAAATATTGGGTATGGAACCACTTGAAATTACTGTATTGAGATGTGGAACATTTGACAGATATATTAAAAAAAATCAGGTAATAAGAAATATAAATCCTACTTCGAGAGAAGTCAGTGAGTTGATTGCGTGTCAATGTATAAATGAAGACAATGGAACGGGGGAATATATCTATGGGTAGTTATGCTTATATTTCAATAATCGCTCTTGGGTGCTATAGCTTTCTGTTTTTGGCATTTATGGCAGCAAAAAAAACAAAAACCATCCGTTCATTTGTAATCGTATTGATGGTGTTTTTGCTGTGGACTGGTGGATCATTATTTATGAGAATGATGATGTGGCCAAGCATAGAATTTTGGTTTCATCTTTCCATAGTCGGACTGATGTTCCTACCATTTGCATTTTTCAATTTTGTTCATGCTTTTGTCGAATCAAAAGATTATAGGTTTTGGAAGATATGGCTTTTAATAACCATAGTAAATAACATAGTGAATATTGTTTGGCAGATATACATCCCTTGCCCAAAGATAGTAGAGCTTGCAGGCGGCGAAGTCAGCTTCCAGTATGATATACCTTGGACTATAGTGCTACTGTTTGCATCAGCTGGAGCAATGGTACTCCATATGTTCATTCTTCTTTTGAAAAATATAAAAAAAGATGTGGTTACGGCTAGGCAATTCAGACCTATTTTTTGTGGCATATTGATTTTGTTTATAGGGCATATATTGACTTTGGTTCCTTTCTTCAAAGGATTCCCAACAGATGTATTGTCGGGAGTTATTAACGCTTTCTTTATGTTCTATGCATTATATAAACAGAGATTGTTTAAATTGACACTTCTTGTTTCTAGAGGTGTAATTTATGGAACAGCAACATTAATATCAATAATTATATTTTCAAATTTTGTAAACCCATTGGCATATTTCCTAAATGATAAAATGGGTATTTTAAACGATAATGAAACATTAGTAATTGCATTTCTATTTACAGCAGCCACGCTTATTCTTTCGGGCGTAATCAAATCATTTATTGATATTCTATTTACAAAAGATGAGACTATGCAGGCAGAAATTCTTAAAGAGTTTAGCTTGGCAGTTTCAATGAGTCTAAAAATTGACGATATAATGAATAATTTGGTAGATGTAATTCATAAGACAATTGACGTAGAGAAAGTATACGTTTGCGTGCCAGACAAAAATAAAAAGGAATTTACAATATTACACAGCACGAGTTTGCTGGGAGGAAAAACAATCAAACTGGGAGTTGATAACCCAGCTATTAATTGGTTGATAAAGAATAATAAGTGTATTTTGATGAATGATTTTGAACGAAGTGTCTATTACAAATCAATGTGGGAAGTAGAAAAACAACAGTTAAGAGATTTAAAAATACAATGCATTGCACCGTTAAAAGACGGTGATGAATTAGTTGGAATCATTCTTCTTTCTAACAAGATAAGAAACAAAACTTTTTCTTATGATGATATAAATATATTGGATTCAGTTAATAGCATAGGATCTATTGCCATAAAGAATTCAAGGCTATATGAGAAAACATATCTGGAAGCACGCACAGATGATCTTACTGGACTGCTTAATCGTAAGTATTTTTATGAAACTTTGGTAGAAGAACAAAAGAAGTGTGAAAACTCGTCCCTTGCGTTGATTTTTATCGATATTGATGATTTTAAATTATATAACCAGTTATATGGATTAAGAGAAGGCGATAATGCATTAAGAGCAGTTGCAAGGATTATTCAAAATTGCGTAGGTGAGAATGGTTTTGTTTCGAGAAATAACGGAAAAGAATTTGCGATAATACTACCTAGGTATGATGTGCTTGGTGCCAAGGCTTTGGCTGAATCAATTAGCTGTCAAATCAGATCAATGAATAAAAAGGATAAGAATTATTCTTTGAAAATTTTGACTGCAAGTATTGGCATTTGTGCAATACCATACTGTGCATCTAACATAAAGGAACTTATAGAAAATGTGGATATGGCTGTATTTAAAGTAAAGCACAGTGGCAAAAATGGTATTTTTGTTTATGAGGCTGGCGAAATTGAAGTTATGAATAATGGAGATAATAATGCAAAGAAAAACGCTTATCTTGAATATGCGCCAACTATATTTGCGTTGACAGCAGCTATTGATACTAAGGATCATTATACTTTTAACCATTCAAAGAATGTGGCTTATTATGCAACTGAACTTGCAAAGGCTAGTGGGATGAACAGTGACTTTGTAGAAATTGTCTACGAGGCAGGGCTTTTACATGATATTGGTAAAATCGGAATACCAGAGAATATTTTGAACAAGCCGGGGAAATTGACGAGAGAAGAATATGAAGTTGTGCAAACGCACGTTGA
This sequence comes from Anaerovoracaceae bacterium, assembly GCA_036660615.1. Taxonomy (GTDB): domain Bacteria; phylum Bacillota; class Clostridia; order Peptostreptococcales; family Anaerovoracaceae; genus JAVXAG01. The sequence continues at coordinate 3,393 of JAVXAG010000005.1, read as the reverse complement.
GCACTCTATTGGTATTATCCGAAATCTACCATCATTGGACTATGTAATTCCAGCAGTTATTGGTCATCACGAAAGATATGATGGTCAAGGATATCCAAGAGGGATAAGTGGAGAAGATATTCCTATTTCAGCAAGAATGCTTTGTATAGCAGATTCATTTGATGCGATGGTGTCAAATCGTTCGTACAAACATCCTTTCTCTGTAGAGTATGCATTGGAAGAACTAGACAGGCAGGCAGGCAAACAATTTGATGTTAACTTGGCAATGACATTTATTGATCTTGTCAAAAACGATATGGTAAAAGTGCAGTATGATAAAGAGGAGACTCTGACTGAGGGGAATATACACTAACGAATACTAGACTGTATAAAATAATTAATAAATATGGACTGTAGCAATTTTTTGTTACAGTCTTTGTTATATTACAAGAAATATTTTAGTGAAGTAATAATATCGGAAGTAAAACAGCAATAATATCGGAAGTAAAACAGTAATAATGTCGGAAGTAAAACAGCAATAATGTCGGAAGTAAAAGCTTGATTTTTTT
>JAVXAG010000005.1:0-2745 GCA_036660615.1 Anaerovoracaceae bacterium | reverse complement strand
AATAATGTCGGAAGTAAAACAGCAATAATGTCGGAAGTAAAAGCTTGATTTTTTTGGAATTTATGGGTATAATAAAAATATGCATGATTAGAATATAAAGGAGGGTGAGAAAATGGGAACAAAATATATTAATCGTATTGCAGATAAATTGTTAAAAGAGCGATTAGAGGCTAGCGGAGCAGTATTAATTGAAGGACCAAAATGGTGTGGAAAAACTTGGACAGCAACAGAAGCTTCTAATAGCCAATTGTATATGGAAGATCCTGATAAAGCTGTGTCATATCTTAAGGCAGCTGATACAAAACCTTCTTTGCTCCTTAAAGGTGAAGTGCCACGCCTACTTGATGAATGGCAAACTGCACCAGTGCTATGGGATGCGGTTCGCTTTGCAGTGGATCAAAGGGGAGAAGTCGGTCAATTTATTTTAACTGGTTCAGCGGTGCCAAAGGATAACGTTGTAAAACACACTGGAGCTGGTCGTATTTCACGATTGACAATGCGTCCAATGAGTTTGTATGAATCAATGGAATCAAATGGAACGGTGTCTTTAAAAGATATGTTCAATGGAAAAACAGAGATTGATAGTTTTTCACAACTTACAATAGAACAGATTGCAGTAGCAATTACTAGGGGTGGATGGCCAGCATCTATTGGTGAAAGCCAAAAAATATCATTAAGGCATGGAATTGATTATACAGAAACAATTATTAATGAGGACATTTCTCGAATAGATGGAGTAGCAAAAAGTCCAGTAAAGGTTCGTGCATTGCTACATTCATTGGCAAGAAATATATCTACATTAGCGACAATTAAGACTATACGTGGAGATATGGCTATGGGAGATGTAGACGAAAGTCTTTCAGAAAAAACAATTAGTCAATATCTTAATGCACTTAACCGTATATTTGTGACTGAAGATTTGCCCGCATGGAATCCTTCATTGAGATCAAAAACTGCGATACGCACTTCTGTAAAAAGACAGTTTGTTGATCCTTCAATAGCTACAGCGATTATGCGTTTAACGCCTGAAAGGTTACTTGATAATTTTAATTATTTTGGTTTTTTGTTTGAATCATTGTGTGATAGAGATTTGCGCATATATTCAGAGGTAATAGATGGACAAATATTTCATTATCGTGATAGTAGTGACCTTGAGGCAGATGCGGTTATTTGTCTTAACGATGGAAGATGGGCAGCTGTAGAAATCAAACTAGGTTCGAAGGAAATAGAGGAAGCAGCAAAGCACTTGCTACTATTAGAACAAAAGATTAACACTGAAAAAATGAAAAAGCCATCATTCCTTATGATTTTAACAGGTACAGAAATTGCATATCGTAGAGATGACGGAGTATTTGTTGTGCCAATTGGATGTTTGAAAGATTGAGTCATAATTCCAAGAAGACGTGTTGACAGAAATATCCTATTAATGTTATATTATATGCAAGAGAAATAAAAGTTTTATGTTCTTCTCATAACTAGTGAGAAGCTAAGAGGGAAGCAGGTCAAAGTCCTGCACGGTTTCCGCCGCTGTAATGGAAGAGTTTTGCTTGATAACCACTGAAATTGAATTTTGGGAAGGTAAGTAAAATGAAGAAGCCTAAGTCAGAAGACCTGCACAAAACAATAGATAAACTGACGGTTATTGGTGTTGTCTAGAATAAATACAGAAATACGGACTGTAGCAATTTTTTGTTACAGTTTTTTTGTGGTTAAAATGTATTGAGGTGGAAATGGAACAGAGCAAACAAAGAGAAAACAGCATAGTATTATTGAAAAAAGAATTGATTGGATTAGAAGATAAAATTAAAGATAAAGAGTTTCAAAAGAAAGATAAAAGTTCAAAGCTTTATAGCATATTTTCTTTGACTACACCCTCTGGCAAGGAAATATACAATAGTTTCTCTAATGATGAATTGATAGAGGTATTGAGAAAGAAAGCAGCAAATCTGAATCATTCGCCGGCGCAGAAAGAAGTGCTGTGGGTTGTAAGAGAGTATATAAAAAAAAGATTTGATAAATGGCCATATGCTTTGGCGGAAGCAGGACTTGCTACATCAGCAGGAAAAGGAGGGAAAAGCCTTGAAAAAAATAAAATAGAGAGACAGCGAATTAGTGAACTTTTGACAGAAGTAAATGAGAAAGCTTTGGAACTAGGGAAGATTCCTCATCCAAAAGATTTGCCTGAGATTTGCGATGAATTAAAAAAATTCATAGGAGATTGGGGACAAGTAATAGAAGCGGCGACCATTGATCCAATCACGTTGACGGAAAAAACCGTATACAAGATTGACGATTTGGAAAAAGAATACCAAGAAATGTTGGGAAAAGTCATGGAAAAAGCCAATATTTTGGGCAGATCGCCAATGCACACAGAAATTGAAAATAGAATAAAATATGCACTAATAAACAGATGTGGCTCGTGGCGAAACGTTTTGCACCAGATAGGCCTTGAACCAGTGATTAGAGTCAAACCTTTTGCTGGCATATATATTGATCATCGCAAGGCAAACAATAGAGAGCACCATACTAATGTGCTGTATAACTGCCATTACAAGGTGCTTAATATAAGTGCGGAGACCAAAGCAAATTTGGAAACTGTCTTGGAAATTAGCAGGGAGCTAGGCAGGGCGCCTACCAAAAAGGAAATAGAGAAAGACATTAGAAAATCTTTGCAGGAGGCATGTGGCTCTTGGTCAAATGCATTATTTCAGATCGGATTAAAACAGACTATTGAAGGAAAACCAG
>JAVXAG010000004.1:4772-35873 GCA_036660615.1 Anaerovoracaceae bacterium | reverse complement strand
TGAAATCGCAAAAAATTGATGGCTAGTGAGCAGATTTCTCAAAAAAATGGGTTTTTAACTGCAATTGAAATATTTGCTTTTTCAATTAACCAATTAAACAAGAATCCCCCGAATATCTGAATTTCTCGATTTTTCGGGGGATTGTCGTTAGCAGTATACCGCTAATTGCATTATTCTGGAAAAATATTTATTATTTCTTGACTTTTGATTGCCGCCTCTATGAGTTCTTCCGCTTCAAGCTTGCTTTCAGAGTCAAGTATCTTTGATAATTTAGGCTTTGTTGAAGGATGCTTAGGTAAAAATACTGTACAGCAATCCTCATATGGCTGGATAGAAGTTTCAAATGTTCCAATTTCACGAGCCTTGTCCATGATGTCGATTTTGTCCATAGCAATAAGCGGTCTCATAACCGGCATTGTAACACAGGCATCAGTAACCACAAGAGATTCCGCAGTTTGACTAGCCACCTGACCTAGGTTTTCACCAGTAATCAACATCATTGAGCCAGTGTCCTCTGCGACTTTTTCCGCAATTCTCATCATAAATCTTCTTACAAGTATTGTCGTTTCCTCTTCAGGACAGTTCTCAACAATCTTTTCCTGTATAGGCAAAAGGTTTATTGCATGAATCTTGAATCTGCCACAATATGAAGCTATTATCTTTGCAAGATCCTCGACCTTTTCCTGCGCCCTTTGGCTAGTATATGGATAAGAATGAAAGTGAACCGCCTCAATTAACATTCCTCTTTTTGCCATCATCCACGCAGCGACTGGACTGTCAATTCCGCCCGAAAGAAGAACCATACCCTTACCATTTGTGCCAAGGGGAAGTCCTCCAAAGCCTGGGATTTTCTGTTGATATATATATGTTTTGTCGTGTCTTACGTCGACAAATAGATAACAATCAGGGTTATGAACATCAACTTTTAGAACTTTGCAACCAATCAAAACCTTTGCCCCTATAATTCTACCGATATCTGGGGATTTGACTGGGAAGTTCTTGTCCGCTCTCTTTGCCTCAACCTTAAAAGTCTTGATTCCTTTTTCTTCAATAAGCTCATTCATATATCCAACCGCAGCCTCGCCTATAGCATCAAGTTCACTTTCGGCTTCAATAGCAGGACTAATGGAGGCTACTCCAAAAACTTTGGATATTTCTTTTAAGATTTTATCCTTTTCAATGGACTTATCTGTTCTAACAAATATCAGCCCTTCGTATCTTTTTACTTCTACATTGTCAAATGATTTAAGGTTTTTTCTAATTCTGTCCACCAGCATTTTTTCAAAATATGGTTTGTTCAGTCCCTTTAGTGCTACCTCTCCGCATCTTACAATAAAAATGTTCTGTTCGTTCACTGTTACCCTCCTCTATCTATAACTGCCAAGGCGTCTAAACTTGCCTACAGCGTTCTTTAACCTATCAATAACATATTCCATCTCATCCGTTGTATTAAACTCGTTAAAACTGAATCTGATGGCTCCCTCAATTTCCTTATCCGACAGTCCCATTTCCTTTAAGACATGACTTTGTCCTTTTTTGTTGGAAGAACACGCCGATCCAGTGGAAACATAAATTTCATCTTGCTCCAAAGTGTGCAGCAATACTTCTCCCCTAACACCAAGGAAAGAAATATTCAATACCGAAGCTATTCCGCCGTCCTCAATACTGTTTATCTTCAAGTCGGATATTTCCGCTTTTATTCCATCAAGCAAATGCTTTCTTGCCGCTGCCATTGCGTTAACACGCTTATTAAGATTTCCTGAAGAAATTTCTATAGCCTTGCCAAAGCCAATTATCCCAGGAACATTTTCAGTGCCAGACCGCATATGTTTTTCTTGACCTCCACCCACAATAAATGCTGGTAAATTAACTTTTGGATTTACATACAATCCGCCCACACCTTTTGGCCCATGAATCTTGTGACCACTTACAGAAATAAGTTCAGCCCCAAGATCCTGCAAGTTCATCTTGCCAAAGGCTTGTACACCATCTGTATGAAGCAAAATGTCCGTTCCATTGTCCTTGTTAAACTGGTTCTTTATTTGGGCGATCTCTTTGATTGGCTCAACAGTTCCGTTTTCGTTGTTTACAGCCATTATTGAAATCAAAGTAGTTTCTCTGTTTATCTCATATTTTAGCTGCTCCATATCAAGGTTACATTTATTGTCAACACCGATATAGGCTACCTCAAATCCGTATTTTTCTAGTTTCCTGCATGCCTCAAGGACTGCCGGATGTTCAACTTTTGAAGTGATAATCTTTTTCCCTGTTCGTTTCTTTGCATCAGCAATACCAAACAATACCGTATTGTCCGACTCTGTGCCTCCGCCAGTAAAATATACCTCTTCTTCTTTTGCTCCAACTGACCTTGCAAAAATCTTTCTCGCTTCCCTAACCTTTCGTTCTGCGTCAAGTCCGAGAGAATGCATAGACGATGGATTCCCAAAAGTGTTTTCCATAGCCAAAGTCATAACCTGCGTTACTTGGTCGTATTGTTTTGTTGTCGAACTGTTATCTAAATATACAAACATATTTTACCTCTTATGTTATTCTATCACTATGTTAATCCATTTTTTACTTCTGAATCTCATATATTGTGTTATGGCTTTTATCAAGTTGCCTATTGATGCAACTGCAATAGCCAGATGTAGCGGAAGATGAAAAAACATCACGCTTACATATGCCAAAATTACTTCTATGCCCAAATTGCAGGCTAGTTCTATTATCATGCAAAATACTGTATCGCCACCGGCTCTCAAAATACCACATTGTATTACATATGAAAGCATCCTAGGCACCATTGTAAACGCAAATACTCCTAATGACAATAGCAACATTTCTGTAGTAGCATCACTAAATTTATATATTATGGCAATTGGATTTCTTAAAGCCAATATCATAACTACCATAATGACATTTAGCACCCATGCCATTTTTATTACAGTTCGTCCATGTTCATAGGCAACTTCCTTCTGTCCCTTGCCTAAAGTTTCACCGACGATAACCGCCGCCGCATTTCCAAGCCCAAAGAATGCACACTGACAGAACTGACAGATTACATTGCTGACTTGAACTACTGCCAATGCTGATGCACCGATTCTGCCATAAGCCGCAAATACCAACGCAACTCCAACTGACCAACCACCTTCGCTACATACTACTGGAAGTGCAGTTTTCATTACTCTTTTTAGCATTTCTAAGTCAAATGACAATAATTCTTTTACTTTGCCATGGAAAGGATGGTTCTTTGACAAATACACAAAGGCAATCAAAGCCGCTAACTCCAAGATTCTGGCAATCAAAGTCGCTGTGGCCGCTCCCACTATTCCATGTTTGGCAAAGCCAAAATGTCCATATATTAATGTATAATTTAATGCTGTATTTGTCAATAACGCACAAGCATTTATTATTGTTGGTACCTTTAATATTTGCACTGTTCTTGAATTAAAAGTTATTGCAAATGTCACACCTGTAATTATATATGAAAAGGATACTACTCTCAAATAATCTGCCCCCAGACTAATAACTTCTGCATCATCTGCAAACAAGCCGATAAGCTGTTCTGCAAACACTTGTGATGCTAAAAAAGTCGCTGACGACAATATAACCCCAAGAACAATGTCCATTCCCAATATTTTTCTAACTGCTGGCAAATCCTTTGCTCCCCAATACTGAGCCGCATGAACTGCCGCACCACTAAATAGCCCAAAGCATATGGTACTAAATATTGAAAATACTTGGTTAGCTGAGCCTACTGCTGCCAACTGATTTTCTCCCACCAGTCCTATCATCAGTGTATCCACTAAATTAAGTCCGATACTTATGATGTGTTGAATAATAATCGGCAACGCTACTGTAATAAGTCTCTTATAAAAAAATTGTTTTTCTTCAACTATCTGTGTCATTTCTCTCCTGTAAATTCCAATAAATAACTCCCCAAATTAATGGGGAGTCAAATTAGTTATTTTGCGTAATCAATCGCTCTTGTTTCTCGAACAACGTTTACTTTTATTTGCCCTGGATATTCTAACTCTGATTCTATCTTCTTGGAGATTTCTCTCGCTAAGAAAACAATTCCATCGTCATTCATCTCATCTGGTCTAGCAATAATTCTAATTTCTCTACCAGCTTGTATTGCAAAGGACTTGTCTACTCCCGGAGTAGTGTTCGCTATTTCTTCTAGCTTTTCTAATCTCTTGATGTATGCGTCCAATGTTTCTCTTCTTGCACCAGGTCTTGCTGCAGAAAGTGCATCCGCCGCTGCGATTAACACAGCTTCAATGCTCTTTGGCTCATAGTCACCATGATGTGCTGCCATGCCGTTGATAACAGCTTCTGACTCTTTATATCTTTTAAGTACATCGATTCCTATGTCTACGTGAGTTCCTTCAAACTCATGGTCAAGGGCTTTGCCTATGTCATGAAGTAATCCGGCTCTCTTTGCAAGTTTTACATCTAATCCAAGTTCACCTGCCATTAAGCCTGCAAGGTGTGCAACTTCAACGGAATGCTTTAAGACATTCTGTCCGTATGAAGTTCTGTATTTCAACCTACCCAAAAGTCTTACAAGTTCTGGGTGAAGATTGTGGATTCCTACTTCAAAGGTAGCTTGTTCGCCTTCTTCTTTGATGATTGCGTTGACTTCTTTTTCTGCCTTCTCAACCATTTCTTCGATTCTAGCTGGATGAATTCTTCCATCAACAATTAGTTTTTCTAATGAAATTCTTGCAATTTCTCTCCTTACTGGATCAAATCCAGAAAGAATAACCGCTTCAGGTGTGTCGTCGATAATCAAATCAACTCCTGTCAAAGTTTCAATTGCTCTAATGTTTCTGCCTTCTCTACCAATGATTCTTCCCTTCATCTCGTCGTTTGGAAGGGCTACTACTGAAACTGTACTTTCGGCAACATGGTCTGCTGCACATCTTTGTATTGCTCCTGTAATAATTTCTTTTGCTTTCTTGTCAGCCTCTTCTTTGGCTTTGGATTCAATATCCTTTATCATTATTGAGGCTTCGCGTCTTACATCCTTTTCAGTTTCTGCCAAAAGTATTTGTTTAGCTTCATCTGCGGTGTAACCTGAAATTCTTTCCAGTTCTTCAATCTGTCTGTTAATAAAACCATCTAGTTCTTCTTGTTTATCTGTTATGCTTTGTTCTTTTCTTGTAATGCTCTCTTCTTTTTTCTCAATGTTGTCTAATTTCTTGTCTAAAGATTCTTCTTTTTGAATAAGCCTTCTCTCTGAACGTTGAATTTCTGCCCTACGTTCCCTAACTTCACGTTCAATGTCACTTCTCAATCTGTGGCTTTCTTCTTTCGCTTCTAAAATAACTTCCTTCTTTATCGTTTCGGATTTATTCTCGGCATCCAAAATAAGGTTCTTTGCTTTTTGTTCAGCACTACCTATTGTTTTTTCGCCAACGTTCTTTCTAAATATATATCCGATCAATAGTCCAATGACTAATGCAATAATTCCGATAATAATTCCCATAATTATTGGATTCATTAAAACACCTCCTTTTCTTTGTTTTTCTATTAAATTCTGCTAATTTGTGTATTTGATATAAATTTTCTATAAAAAAATGTGCATTACATAATTAAATCTTGATATATTCATACAATATATATTATAATGTTCTAGTCAACATAATGTCAAGAACAAAAGAAGGGGAACTAATGAACTATTTTTTAAATTTAATTAAAAATGTGGATAAAGTCATTCTTACGGTAATTGTTATACTGGCTGTTATCAGCGTCCTAATGATAGGAAGCACTACTTATGACAACGGTTTTATATTTACAAGAGACGTATTAGTACAAGGATTTGCATATGTTTTAGGATTTATTGCAATAATTGTAATCTTATATACAAACTATACAATTTTTTCAGGATTAGAGAAATATTTATATATTGCCTCTCTGGTACTATTATTATCTGTATATATTCCTGGACTAGGAGTAGTACAGTTCAGTGCTAGAGCTTGGATAAACTTAGGTTTTACAACTTTTCAGCCATCTGAACTAGTCAAAATTCTATTTGTCCTAATAATGGCAGGTTATCTAAATGAACATAAAGATGATCTATATAACTTCAAAGGCCTAATGAAAGCCGGTATGGTTGCCGCACCAATTATTCTTATTGTATTAAAAGAAGACTTTGGTTCAGCACTAGTTTTTGCCGCAATCTGGGTAGCAATGATTTTCTTTGCTGGCATCGACTACAAGGTCTTTGCCCAATTCTTCGCCCTATTTATTGCCGCAATCCCAGTTGCCTATATGGTTATGGCCGACTATCAAAAGGAAAGAATCGAAGCTTTCCTTCACCCAAGTAACCTAGCTCTTTCCGGAAACTATCAAGTATGGCAATCAAAGGTTGCTATTGGCTCTGGCGGTCTTTTCGGAAAAGGTCTATTCCAAGGAACACAAAAGGAACTGGATTTTATTCCAGTCCAAAAATCCGACTTCATCTTTTCTGTAATAGGTGAAGAACTTGGTCTACTTGGCGGCGCCACCGTAATCGGTCTTTTTACGATTCTCTTAATACGACTCACAAAAATCGTTCGAGATGCAATTGATTTCTACGGTGCTTTAATTGTAGTTGGCTTCATCGGAATGTTTACTTTTCAAATATTTGAAAACATTGCAATGACCATGGGCATCATGCCTGTAACTGGCATCACGCTTCCATTCCTAAGCTACGGCGGTTCATCTATCATCTCCAATATGATCGCTATCGGCATAGTCCTAGATGTTGGTATGAGAAGCAAGTCAATCAACTTCTAAAGTAGAAATAAAAAGAGACAGATTCTAAAAAAATCTGTCTCTTTATTTTAATTATCATAAACATAGGTTATTGGCTTGGGATTAGTCTTTCTGCTATTCGCCTAAAGTTTTCTTGTATGTAAGTGCCCTCTTTTAAAACGATTGGCACGCCTAGATTGGTTGAAATGTGAATGTTTTCATCGCTTTGAATTATTCCTATTAGCTCCGGTCTTAACTGTTCCGCCACATCCTGCAAACTAGGGGCAAAGCCGGAAGAAATTAAATCAGCCATTACATTGTTCAGTATTACATACCGTTCTTCAATACCAATTTTGAGAAGTTGTCTATCCATGGCTTCCGCATCACGAAGAGACGAATAGTCGGGGGAAGTTACAATTATAGCTTCATCAGCACCGCCAGAAGCGATTATTAGACCATCTTCAATTCCAGAAGGGCCATCCACAATTATAAAGTCAAATTGCTCCTTTAGTTTTTCACAAAGCACCTTCATATGAAGCGGTGTCAAAGTGCCATCATCTTTCTTTGGTGCAGATGCCATAATATATAGGTTTTCAAATCGTTTGTCCTTTATTAAAGCCTGCTTAATTCTACATATTCCAGTCAAAACATCAAAAACATCATAGACCACATTGTTCTCAAGACCAAAGTACAAATCAAGATTTCTTAGTCCCATATCCATATCGATTACTGCCACTTTAAATCCCTTTTGAGCCAGAGTTGCACCCAAATTGGTCGCAAACATTGTTTTCCCCGTACCACCTTTTCCTGACGCAATTAGTATAACCTTGCTCATACACTTTTCCTCCATAATTTACTGCATTTTATTTGAAAATGAAATCGTATCATATTTTTCGCTTGAGTCCAAATACTTCCCTATTACTTCCCTTGCAATAGGTGCTGCGTTGTAAGATGTTCCACCTTGGACAAGCATTACAACTACTGCGATCTTTGGGTTATCGGCTGGTGCCATAGCAACAGTCCATGCGAAGTTATCGTAAGTCGGTTTATAGTTGTCTATCATCGCTTGAGTAACCTTACCTTTGCTTGCCTGAATCAAGGCTACATCAACAGTATTATTGCCCGTAGTATATTGCTCAGGATTATCCTTCATCAATTTTTTCATACTTTTTTGCACTTGGGCCCATGAAACCGATGAAGTTATTCCACTTAGATGTTGTTTTATATAGGCAACTTCATTCTTTGGATTGATTACACCTGCCTTTTCAGCAGTACCAGTTTTTGCAGCAACATCATACTTGAAGTTCCCAAAAATTCCAGCCAAAGTACCACCAGAAGCTACTTTTTTCATACCCTTTATTACATGATTTAACAACTCAGTATTAGGCAAGTCAATTTGTTTGCCTGCTGGTTTGTTGTTAGTTCCAATTCCTTCAACGCCCTTTACTACACTTACAGTATTTCTAATACCTTTATTACCAATAGTAGCAATATAGTTAGCCATTTGCAACGGCGTGTACGCATTGTCACCTTGACCGATAGCAATGTTAAATTCATCACCCAAAGTCCATTGAGCCATGTTGAAATATGAGTATTTGCAAATATCCGCAACCGCTTCAACTTGACTATCTTTAACATCCGTCTGTTCATCAATGTATGAAATCAATTGATCTCTAGATGGATTTTTGTATATCCAATTTGTAATTGTATCAATATTCTTTGTCAATCTATCATAGTCCCCAACTACTTTGCTTGGGAAAAAGATTGCCGATCTGCTGTATAAGTCATTCCACAATGCAATCTTCATCTGTTCCTGTTTGTTACCGGCAGATGCAAGTGGAGTTGTTTCTTCGTCAATTTCTATACCGGTTTCGTCACCCAATCCAAATTCTCTGGCAACGCTCATAATTTTATCTACAGAAATCTTTTGTTTGTATCCAAGAGAAGCTCCCGTAGAATAATCCCTACCTGTACCAATGCAATAGAAATAATAGTTACACGAATAACCGATACCGGTTTCCATAGTAATATTACCATGGTTGCCACCGTAATCATTCCAAGAAGAACATCCCCATGTTTTGTCGCCTACGTCCACGTAGCCTTTGTCGTAGATTACTCTGTTTGGATTAAGTCCACACTCAAGAGCAGCTACAGATGTCAATGGCTTAAATGTTGAACCTGGCTGTACAGATGCTTTGGTTGCACTGTTATATAAAGGAATAGGTGCCATCAAATCCCTAGGATTTTTACTTTGTACCGATGCCCATGCTTTTTCAGATATTCCATTTGCAAAGATATTAGGATCATAGTCTGGGAAGTTTGCCATAGCCAAAACATTGGAAGTTCCAACCTCCAAGGCAACTACTGCACCACTTTTACAGTTTCCATAATTTATAGCGCCTACGTTACCGTATTCACTTCTAAATACACCACCGTTACTTACACAATTAATCATTTGACTAAGCGCATCTTCGGCAGTCTTTTGTAAATCCAAATCTATTGTCAAATAAACATCTTTACCTTTTTGTGGTTTCTCCTCACTCAAAGTGGACATATATTCTCCACCACTGTTTACCTCTATTTTTTTGACTCCATCTTTGCCCTTCAAATCAGTTTCATACTTTGATTCTATGCCATCTTTACCTACCAAGTCGCTGGCAGTATATCCTAGCTGGCCAACATAATATTCCGCTTCACTTTCGGATATGCTCCCCATATAGCCTAAGATGTGAGAAGCCATATTTTTATTTGGGTAATACCTGTTTCTCTCGGAAACTATCTCTACACCAGGAATATTCATCTCTTCAAAATATGCAATAGTTCTATCACTTACGTCAGAAGCAATTTTTATAGGCAAGTAACGACTATAACTCATTGTTGCAATTTCATTTCTTATGATAAAAATTTTCCTTGCCTCCGCATCAGATAATGATTTATCTATATTATAGTCTATTCTCAATTGCTTAAATGCTTCTTCTGCAGAGATTCCCTTATCTATATCCTCTTGCAAAAAACCAAATTTTAGCAAGAAATTTTCCAACTCAACATCACTGGAATAAACAGAGTTTTTAACGTGTATAGGTGCTGATATCCCATGCTCTTTTTCAAGTTCATCATAGGCATCGTACCTTGACAGTTTTGGACTGATGTTATACTTTTTTCGAAGCATATGAAAAGCTTGATTGGCTGTTGCATCCTGAGGAAAGTTCTGCTTGTTAAGCCACTTTGCTATTTCAGTCTTGTATGTGTACGTAAACTCTCCAGTTTTGCTAATTTTTATTGGAAAGTTATCTGTATATTTGTCACCATATTTTATCAATGTGTTTATAAGCTCATAAGTAGAAGCATTGATTTGTTCTGTAGTCAAATCGGTAGAATTGAAAGTTACGGCAAAGGATTGTTTATTAGTTGCGATAACTCTTCCATATCTATCCAAAATATCCCCTCTAGGTGCTGGAGTATATATTTCTCTCACACTTTGAGTGGATGCTTCTGCTGCCCATGATTCTTCTTGTAAAATAGTAAGTATAAAAAGCCTTACTGCCAAAATAATCATAAGCACAAGTATTAAACCGACTATCTGATAAAACCTTGAATCTGTATTTTTTTTGTTCATTTGAAATACCTATCTCTACGATATCTAATAACCCTTTTTATTAGTATAAAATAAATTATCATTATAACTATTACGTTAAATAACATTTGCCAAGGCAGTTGTCTTAGCATGGCCATATATTCGTATGGGCTCCCTGCAAAATGCATTATTACCCAGAATATTGAATTATACAACCAAGTTGCCACTACTCCCGAAAGCATTGCCGGTAGTATATTTTCTACATTTGTAAATTCTCGTAAGAAGAATAGTATTAAGGCCACGATTACCATTGAAATCCCATTGACTCCAATATACTGTCCATAGCAAATATCGTAAAATAATGCGAAAATAACTCCATAAAAAATTGCAAATGTGCTGTCATCTATAAGTAGCACAAATGATACTGTAACACAAAGCAATAGGTTTGGTGTTATTCCAAATTCAGGAACCAAACTGTATAAAAAAGGCTGAAGTATAAATGCCCCCAAATACACGATTACTGCTTTCCATTGTTTCATATAATCACCGACACTTTCTGCAATGTCTTAAACTCTACTGATGATTTTACTTTGATAGTCTTTAGCTGTACATCACTATCATACTTAATCTTAGCCACCTTGCCTATTTCAATTCCCGCTGGGTACATTCCCATTCCCGACGTTACAAGAGTATCGCCCTCTACAACTTTTGCAGAAGCATCTAGCATATATCCTTCCAAGCTCCCATCTCTAGAACCTTGTACAACACCAATTAATTTTAAATTCCTCAGTACTTTAAAGCTAATCTTATTTGATTCGTCAATTATTGATGAAACTTTTGACCAGCCTTTGCCACAGTCTACAACTTTGCCAATTAGTCCGCTGCCACTCATTACAACATCGCTTTCTTTTATGCCACTTTCACTCCCTGCGTCTATTGTAAATATGTTCATCCAGTTTGTACCATCCATTGAGATAACATTGGCTGAAACGATATTATTTTTATCTTTCAACCCTTTGTAATTCAAAACGTTGGAAAGTGATTTTAGTTCTTCTAATTGGTTTGCTGTAAGTGTTGAATTTATAACCTGTTGCTTTAGGCGTTGATTTTCTTCTTTTAGTGCTTGGTTCTCAGCTTGCAACTGTCTGTAAGAGAAAATTCCTGAAATGTTTTCAGAAATCGCTCCACCTAGGCTAGTTAACGGTTTTTCTACGGTTGTTACACCAGTATTGAAAATTCTTGTTACAAAATTCCCACTTTTACCTGATGTAAGTGCCACCACTAGAAAAATCAAGGTCGCAATTATTACTACCGTTAAAAACGTAATTAACTTATGTGCTTTGATCCATCTCATAGTTTGATTTTCCTATCTTCTTTTTATGCTTGTAGCATAAAGCTTTAATTTTTCAATGTCTTCTAGGCTTGTCCCTGTTCCAGTTGCAACTGCTTCAAATGCATTTTCTGCAACTCGAACTTTCATTCCTGTTCTCTTCTGGATTAGTTTATCCAAATTTTTCATCATTCCACCGCCACCAGATAAAACCATTCCGTACATAGCAATATCTGCTGAAATTTCTGGTGGTGCTTTCTCTATGGTTGTCTTTATTCCATCGACTATAATGTCCATGGATTCCTGTAACGCAATTACCATATCTCTATTGTTTACTTCTAAAGTCTTTGGCAACCCTGAAATTATATCTCTGCCTCTAGCGTTCATTGTTGTAATTATTTCGTTGCCATTTTCGTCTAGGTCAAGGCAAGCAGCACCGATATTAATCTTTAGTTGTTCTGCTGTTTTTTCACCTATAAGGAAAGCATATTTTTTTCTCATGTATTGTATTATTGCGTCGTTTAATCTGTCACCAGCATGTCTAATTGAATAGCTTGCAACTATTCCTCCTAACGCGATTATAGCAATGTCTGTAGTACCTCCACCGATATCTGCAATCATACAACCTGTTGAGCCGTCAACATCTAAGCCTGCGCCAATTGCTGCTGCCATAGGTTCTTCAAGTATGTATACTTCGCTTGCTCCCATCTGTCTAACTACTTCTTCAACTGCACGTTTCTCTACTT
The DNA here is from genome assembly GCA_036660615.1 of Anaerovoracaceae bacterium. Lineage (GTDB taxonomy): Bacteria > Bacillota > Clostridia > Peptostreptococcales > Anaerovoracaceae > JAVXAG01. The sequence goes on along the minus strand of JAVXAG010000004.1, from coordinate 23,482 downwards.
CTGTAACTCCACTAGGAACTCCAACTACTACTCTAAAGTTTTTAAATTTGGTAGTGGAAAGCGCTCTTTCTATAAATGCTTTTAGCATATCTGCGGTCTTATCAAAATCTGAAATTACTCCATCTTGTAATGGTCTGATTACTGAAATGCTCTTTGGTGCTTTGCCTAACATTTCTTTAGCTTCTTTTCCAACTGCTAGTGTAACTGATCTATTTACATCTACTGCAATAACCGACGGTTCCTCTAATACAATTCCACTATCTTTTATGTAAATCAGCGTGTTAGCCGTACCTAAATCAATACCCATATTCTTTGATGCAAAAAAATTTACCATTATTATTTCCTCCAATAATACTTTTTCTAAATTACTTCTTAAACCAAGCCTAACCCTCTTAGACTTGTATATTCACCATCGCCTATTACTATGTGGTCCAAAACTTTGATCCCCAATAATTCTCCTGCTTCAATAAGCCTCTTTGTAGTAAGGATATCTTCTTGGCTAGGAGTAGGATCTCCACTTGGGTGATTGTGAATAAAAATTACTGCTGCTGCACTTTTTTGGATTGCAGTCTTAAACACTTCTCTAGGATGAACTACTGTACTAGACAGTTCTCCAACCGAAACATTGTCTGTCAAAATTATCTCGCCTTTAGTATTTACCAGAACGGATTTAAAATGTTCTTTTTTTAAATACCTTAACTTCTCCATAAATAAGTTGGCCACCACATCTGAACTTTCTACTGTTTGTTTCTTTTGCTTTGGTGCTGAGGAAATTCGTTTTCCCAATTCTATTGCTGCTAAAATTGTGCATCCTTTTGATACACCAATTCCACTTATTTCAGTCAATTCTTCTAATGAACAATCTCCCAAATAAGAAATGCCCCCTTGGTCTTTCGATAATATATCCTCTGCCAAATGTAATGCTGATTTGTTCTTTGTGCCTGTATGGATAATCAATGCTATCAATTCTGTATTTGATAAATAATTTATCCCATGAGCCACTGCTTTTTCTATAGGTCTTTCATAAACTGGTAAAGATTTGATTTGCATTTTCTCCCCCAAATCCACTAATTAATATTAGTTTTACCGAATTCACACCTAATTAATCTTTGCTATTATAATCACAAAATATCAGTGTAAATTATATCATTTTTTCTTGCGTTATACAAGTATATAGACCTAATAAAATTTCTCTCACTTATTCACATATAATAATGTCCTGGTATACCACAAATGATTATGTCCCAACGCTAATATGTATTAGATTTACCCATGGAAACTGAAGTTGCGATGCGGCTGAAACTGTGGACGCAGGCTGCAAAAATGGAAGGAAAAAAATAAAATCTGAATTTGCTCACAGAATCGCCAAAAAAGTAGCCTCAGTGAGCAGATTTTTCGGAAATATGTTAATTTATGGCAGAAATGGTGTGAAAATAGCTTTTTAGCCAGTTGATTTGACCTATTTGGGTATTATTTACTGGTATGTTTTTTATATAAAGGAATAAACTGGGTAAATCTGCTCACTGGGAGTGAAAAAAAGTCGATTCTGTGAGCAAATCAGGAAAAAAAATTTTAGCTGGAAAAATTAGCGGGGTTTTCGGTTTTTATTGTCATTTTTCAATAACTTCCCCACCAGCTCGATGTAATAACCTAATAAAATTTTGACATGGCGGACATACTAAAGTAGTAATATTTTATAGGAGGTACAAAAAATGAATTGTGATTATAACACAAGTGTAAAATGCACAGTTGCGTCTTGCAAACACCATGCTTCGGATAATAACTATTGTTCCTTATCCAGTATTTGCGTGGGAACCCACGAGGCTAACCCTACCCAATCCCAGTGTACAGATTGCATGTCCTTTGAGACTTGTAAATAAGGTCATGCCGTTTTAATGTGAGCCATGCACTAAACCCTCTTTTTTAGCATATAGTTTTAATCTAAAGAGGGGGTTACATATATGAGCAGTTCTTTCCCACAACCACTAACAGCCAAAGAAGAAGTATACTACGTTGCTTTACTAGAAGAAGGAGATCAAGATGCAAGGAATATTTTAATCGAAAGGAATTTACGGTTAGTTGCCCACATTGCAAAAAAATATATTGGTCCCAGCTATAATCAAGATGATCTTATTTCCATTGGGACCATAGGTCTTATTAAGGGAGTTAATACATATACAAGTAAAAAATCAACAAGGCTGGCTACTTATGCTGCAAAATGCATAGAGAACGAAATTCTAATGAGCATAAGAACATCAAAGAAAAGCAGGCAGGAAGTTTCCCTAAGCCTTCCTATTGGAACAGATAAAGACGGTAATGAAATTAGCTTTAATGATATTTTGGGTACAGATCCAGATGCTATTTTGGATACAATCAGTCTAAAAATACAAGTAGGCAAACTTTACGATGCAATCGATAAAATTCTCACACCACGAGAAAAAGTCGTTATAGTCAAACGATACGGATTAGACGGTCTTGGATCCAAAACCCAAAGAGAAATTTCAGCTGCACTGAACATCAGTCGCTCCTATGTTTCTCGTATCGAAAAAAAAGCTTTGGGCAAGTTGAAAGATCATCTAATCAACATATAATCAAGGATTGATTCACTAATAAAGAAAGTTAACTATTTCTTGGAAAACCGGAACTGCAGCCAGCCTCCCTGAACTACCATTCTCTACAAAAACTGTTACAGTATATTGAGGATCTTCCGCAGGGAAAAATCCTGTAAACCATCCATGTACTACACTCGCACCATCTATGGTAGCTTCTGCCGAACCGGTCTTTCCTCCTGTTCTGACATCTGTCTTTGCATTATTTCCTGTGCCAGAAATCATAACTTCTTCCATCATCTTTTGTATTTTAGTTGCAGTTTCCATTGATATAACTCGCTTTGGAGTTTCAGTGTCAGCAGGTATATCATTACCTGCTTTTACTATTTTTACCTGTGGTTTCAACCCGTTGTTTGCTATGATATTGGTTACCTGTGCCATTTGCATTGGAGTTACAAGTAGACTCCCTTGACCTATAGAAAAATTGGATATTCCACTAAAGTACCTTTCTTGATACTGTGGCAAATATCCCCTTTCCTCTTCAGGAAAACCAACCAAAACTTGGTGACCAAGGCCACATTTCACCGCCATACTTGCAATCTCCTCAGAGCCGATTTCTTTCCCAAGATTTGCAAAGTAACAGTTACATGACATAGCAAATGCTTCCTTCATATGAACTTTTCCATGACCACCATCAATGCCTGACAAACAAGTTAAATCCACATCATTTACGTTGGTTTTTCCCGTACAATTGTATTTTTTATTAATCAAACTTGCATCCTTTTCCAATGCAGCAGCAGTTACAATTATTTTGAATATAGAGCCTGGCGGGTACAAACCTTGAGTAGCCTTATTTATCAGTTCGTCACCGTTTTCCGAAAGATGCTCATATACTCTATTAGGGTTAAATTCAGGAGCGCTGGCACAAGTCAAAATCTCACCAGTTTTGGTTTCCATAATGACAACTCCACCTGAAATCCCATTTTCTGCTAATATCTTCTCCACCTTACTTTGTAGCACCGTATCCAAAGTAGTGACGACAGAATTCGCCTTAATTTTGGTGATATTGGAACTAGTCGACATATCTATGCCCTTCATTATGTTGCCTTGACTGTCAGCATATAAAGCTAGAGATTTGTCTTTTGCACGCAAAACATTTTGACACATAAGTTCGATTCCAGACACCCCTCTTTTTTCTGAGCTGTTAAGATAGCCAATTACGTGAGCTGCTACTTGCTGGTCTTGATACCTGCTGCCACACTGAAAGCCATATGCATTGTAGTCTGATATTAGCCTTTTGTTTACGTCTTTGTCAAACTGGCAAGCCCTGTAAATATAGTACTTGTTTCCCTGCTGACCAACCTTTTGACCGTCGATGCAACACAAAATTTGATCCAACTGAACATTCCATTTTGACACCGGAATTATATAGTAATATTGGTTTGAGTTGTCCGTCAGCGGCACCATATTTCTATCATAAATTACCCCTCTTGTATCAAGCCCATCAATGTTTACCAAATACTGGCTTTTCGTCGCCTCCGACAAATCCTCGTGACCTATTATCTGTATAAAAAATAGCCTTACCACCAAGGCGATTAATATTATGACTAAAATAATATATATTTCTTTTGCTCGTTTTACCATAACTGCACTCCTAAATCTAGTATTTTTCCAATAAAAAACTCTAAAAGTATTTTTACCTTTAGAGCTTTAATTATGCAATTATAGTTACTTTAAAATCCGTTTTTTTGTTACAGCTTGTGAACGAACAATCCGCTTCCAAGTTTTGGCTCAAACCAAGTTGATTTTGGAGGCATAACCATATTGTTGTCAGATACGTTAAGCAAATCTTGGATTTTTACTGGATATACTGCAAATCCAACTTTCATATCTTCCCTTGTTCTTTTTTCCAATTCTTCAAGACCTCTTATTCCTCCAACAAAATCTATTCTCTTGTCAGTTCTTGGATCTTCAATCCCTAAAATCGGATGAAGCAAACTGTTTTGCAATATGGAAACGTCAAGTGAGTCGATTACATCATCTGGAATTATTGATTTCCCTGCACTAACCTTGTACCATTTCCCCTCAAGATACATAGCAAAAATATGTTTATCCTCTGGGTTATAAATTTTCTCGCCCTTTTCCTCTACGTCAAAACCGGCTTTTTTTATTTTCTCTATAAATTCTTCTTTTGTGTTCCCATTCAAATCTTTTACTACTCTGTTATAGTCAAAAATCTTCAAATCATTGTCAGGGAAAATCACTGCCATAAAGAAGTTGAATTCTTCCTCTCCAGTATACTCTGGATTTTCTTCTCTTCTCTTTTTCCCTACTTTGCAAGCAGAAGCGCTTCTGTGATGTCCATCGGCAATATACAATGCTGGAATATCCCCAAAGATTTTGCACAGTGAGTCAACCATCTGTGGATTTCTAATAACCCACAATGTATGCCCGATTCCGTCATCTGTAGTCAAATCGTATTCAGCCTCGTTGTTTGAAATGTATCCTTCAATCAAAGTTCTAATTTTTAGGTTATCTCTATATGTCAAAAACACTGGCTCAGTGTTGGCGTTGCACACATCAAAATGATTTATTCTATCTATCTCTTTTTCTACTCTAGTGAACTCGTGCTTTTTTATAACATTGTTTTCGTAGTCGTCGACGCTTACACATCCAACTATTCCTGTCTGATATCTGCCGTCCATCTTCTGTCTGTAAATGTAAAGTGTAGGCGTTTCTTCTTGGACAAAAACTCCTTCTTCCAGATATTTTTCAATGTTTTCCTTTGCCTTGTTGTACACTGCTGGAGCGTACTGATTTTCTTCTTCAGGCAAATCAATCTCTGCTCTGCAAATATGCAAAAAACTATATTGGTTATCCGCTGCCATTTCCGCCGCTTCTTTTCTGTTCATAACATCATAAGGTAGTGATACCACCTTTTCCGCATATTTTTGTGCTGGTCTAATCGCCTTAAAAGGCCTTACTATTGCCATTATTATTTTATCTCCTTATACAAAAAATTTATTACTTCATCTTCTGACATCCCTGTGGTGTCCACCTCAATTGCATCGTCTGCTTTTTTTAATGGATTTATCTTCCTAGTGGTGTCATTGTGATCTCTTTCGATTATATCTTTGAGAATATCTTGGTATTCAACGGTCTGTCCCTTTTCTATGAGTTCTTTGTATCTTCTATTTGCACGCTCTTCAGCCGACGCAGTCAAAAAGAATTTGTACTCTGCATCAGTCAAAACGTTTGTCCCTATATCTCGTCCGTCCATTATAACGCTTTTGGTCTGTCCCATTTTTCGCTGCAAATCTACAAGCTTTTCTCTGACGATTCCTATTGCTGAACACGTAGAAGCTTTCATAGATATTTCTGGTGTCCTAATATATTGACTTACTATTTCCCCATCAAGGATAACATCTCCCTTGGAAAAATCAATACTTGTATTATCCAGCATTTTCTGCAGTTTATCCAAATCTCTATCGTCAATTTTCTCTTGAATTATTTTATAACCAATAGCTCTATACATTGCTCCTGTATCTATATAGTCAATGTTCATTTTTTTTGCTATAGCTTTTGCAATAGTACTCTTGCCTGCACCACTTGGTCCATCTATTGCGATTCTAAACACTTTTTCCATAGTCATCTCCTATTTTTTATTGCCAATCAGTTTTTCTATTTCTTTTACAAAGGTATTAACATCTGTAAACTGTCTATATACTGACGCAAATCTAACGTAAGCCACTTCATCTACTTTTTTTAGTTGATCCATTATCAACTCTCCAATAAATGTACTTTCTATCTCTTTTTCCATCAAGTTATTTAACCCACGCTCAATCTCTGCAACCATTCTTTCGACTTCTGCTAATGGCACTGGTCTCTTTTCGCAAGCCTTGATTATTCCATTTATTACTTTATTTCTATCGAATGTCTCTCGTCTTCCATCTTTTTTTATTACCATTATTATGGATTCTTCAACTTTTTCATAGGTTGTAAACCGCTTGTTGCAACGGTCGCAACCTCTTCTTCTTCTTATAGCATGTCCTTCTTCTGTCGGTCTTGAATCTATAACCTTAGTGTCTGGGTTCTCACAATATGGGCATCTCATTTGACATATCCTCCTATATAGACTATTGAAATAGGTTTACAATGTTATTTTACTACATATTGTGGTATTTTTCCATAAAATTTAATATCCTTCTATTTCTACTAAAATTACATCGTCTCCTATTGTTCTTATTTTGTCCCATTTTACAACAAAATCATTGTCATTTTTAGAAAAAAAACTCATAAATCCTCTCGATGCCGGAATAACAATCCCCTCTATTTTACCATTTTCTAAATTTACTTCAATGTCGTATACAAATCCCAAACTTCTTCCATCGGAAATGTTTATAACTTCTTTGTTCTTTAGTTTATCAGTACTTAACATTTTTACCTCCACAGACTCACCGTCCTATTGTTTCTCTTAAAACATCACAGCATTATCTATATTTATATTCACTTTTATGTGAAAGTATGATTGTTTCAGCTGAATTTCAGTATTTATATGATGTAGTTAACAAACAATAAAAAACCCCGAATATCTCAATTACGAGATTATTCGGGGTTCAATCCGCCAGAGCTTATAGTTTTTCGTGATTAATTTTGGCAAAATAGTCTTTTGTTTCTTTTACAATTACGCCGTTAAGTGCAACTAGTGCGATTAAGTTTGGAATTGCCATTAGACCATTGAAAATGTCTGCGATTGTCCATACAGCTGCTAGAGTTAAGAATGGACCAATTAAAACTGCAAAGACATATAGCCATTTGTATGTAAGGATTATTCCTTTTTTGTTGCCTACTAAATATTCCAAACATTTTTCACTGTAGTAGTCCCAACCAATGATAGTTGTAAAAGCGAAAAATGCCAAGCATACCATAAGGACAAATGAGCCCACACCGTCACCCCAAGGAAGTCCATTGGAAAAGGCATAGCTAGTCACATCAGAGCCCTCTAAGCCTTGATTAGCTGCCCCTGTGACTGTAAGAGTAAGTCCTGTCATAGTACAGATTACAATAGTATCAATAAAAGTACCCGTCATAGAGATTAAACCTTGACGTACAGTAGTTTTTGTTTGAGCTGCAGCCGCTGCAATTGGAGCAGAACCAAGACCAGCCTCATTAGAGAAAATACCACGAGCAATACCTTTTTGCATTGCTACCATCATTGCACCAAGGGCTCCGCCAGTAACTGCGTCAGCACCAAAAGCACTTCTAAAAATTCCTACAAATGCTTCAGGAATTTGATTTGCATTGTAAATTAAAATAGCTACACAGATGCCAACATAAGTGACAGCCATAAAAGGAACAACAATAGTTGCTACACTTGCAATACGTTTTATTCCGCCAACAACTACTAGAGCTGTGAAAAAAGCGACGATTATTGCAGTAGCCACAATAGAAATAGGCCATTCCTTGTTGAATATTTCTATACAGTGAACGCCTGTTGGATCAAAGAATCCTTTAGCTGCAGAAGCGATACCGTTTACTTGAGTGATAGTCCCGATTCCAAGCAGTCCAGCACCTACACCAAATATAGCGAATAATTTTGCTAGCCACTTCCACTTTGGCCCCATGCCTCTTTCAATATAGTAGAAAGGTCCGCCTAGCGCATGACCATTTTCATCTATAGTTCTATACTTTATTGCAAGAACACCTTCCGAATACTTGGTTGCCATTCCGAAGAACGCAGCAAGAATCATCCAGAACAATGCACCAGTGCCACCAACAGTGACCGCCGTTGCAACTCCAACAATATTTCCTGTACCAACAGTAGCTGCCATAGCAGTACAGAATGCGCCAAAACTTGAAATCTCGCCTTCAGCACCATCCTCATTTTTTACCATTAGCTTTAAAGCCCTACCTAGATGCCTTATCTGTAGTCCCCTTAACCTTATAGTTAAAAGAATACCTGTGCCCATTATCAGCACAATCAGTGGGATCCCCCACACAAAGTCATCGACTTTGACTAGTAATTCTGTAAAAGTCATTTACATCTCCTCTTTCTTGATAAAATTTCGCAAAAATAAAAAAGTCGAAAAAATAATTCGACTTCTAGAGAGATGACATAAGCTATTTAGATTAACCATTGCTCTGTCCTCTTTGCCTGAGATATCACTTGCAAGTTGCTTACGCTTGCTAGCTTAAACCTTCGGCGACCTTTCGGTACTCTCCAGAGAGTTATAGTTTTCATTTTTCGTCAAAAACAACCATAGGCTGAAAATTAACCGTTCTGTAAACTAATGTAAACTAGTTTATCATAATTTTCAGCCTATTGCAACAGTATTATTGTCACATTTTCTGTTTTTTTATTGTATTACCACTATTTGACAACTGCATTCTTTTCAATCATATTTAGAACCTTCTCTAATAATTTACCTGTTCTAAATCCTTTATCCTTAGCATACTCCTCAATCGGTTTTCCGAAAGATTCCTCAAATGTTTTATCAGTGAATCCAGATTCCTTTAACATATTTGCAAGATATTCATCATATTCCTTGTCAGAAACTTCGATATTCTCTTCTCTAGCCACTGCATACATGATCATTTCTTGTCCAACCATTGACTGAGCATATTGTTCTATCTGCTTGTTAAATTCTTCCTCTGACATCTGCATATATTGTTTGATGAAATCAGCATACTCCAATTTGTATTTTGCTGCCATATCTTCGTATTGCTTCTTAGTATCTTTTTCTGCCTTTTTAATTTCCACGTCAGGGTACTTTAAAATCTTTGATGAAGCAGTTACTTTGTCCCATAGAGCATTCTTTTGTGCATACTGAGCATCTTCATATTTCTTCTTGTAAACATCTTCTTTTACACTCTTTTTGTAAGCTTCCATAGTTGTAGCTTTGCTGTTTGCCTTAACAAAATCCATATCCAATACTGGAGTCTTTGTAATTTGTTTTGTGTTGATAGTTACTTTAAATACTACATCTTTTCCTGATAAGCTAGGGTTGGTCTCATAGTTTTCTGGGAACTTTAAGTCCAAGCTAACTGTATCTCCAACATTTGCTCCAATAAGACCTTCGGTAAAACCGTCAATCATAGAGGTTGTTCCAATAGTAATATCAGATGACTCTGTGGAACCGCCTTCAAAAGTCTTTCCGTCAATCTTGCCTTCGTACGCAACATTTATTGTGTCGCCATCTTTTACAACGCCAGTTTTAACGTTTTCTTTTGTTTGTTTAGCCTCAAGTCTAGTAGTGATTTCGTCTTGAACTTCTTTGTCTGAAACAGAAACCTTGATTTTTTCCATTTCCAAACCTTTATATTCTCCAAGAGTAACATATTTAGAAAGGTCATAGTCATATGCTTTCTCGCCACAACCTGAAATTGCTCCAGCTAGTGTTACACATAATACCATAACTAAAAATAGTGATATTGTTTTCTTTTTCATATTTATTCATCCTCTAATCATAATAATGTTTGGTCATGTATGTATTTACCAAACAAATAAATTTTAACATGTATTATGCCATTTATCAAATAGAAACTGCTATCTTCACATAAAATACACACAGCCTACATTATGCCGGCTGTTCTTGCTCTCTTACAGCTTTTCTAGCCTTACGTTTTTTCCTTTTTGCACCAGCAGTTACTACATATACAAGCATAATAACAGTTACTATGTAAGGTGTCATCGCTGTTAACTCCGCCGGCACTCCGACAGATTGCAGTCTTAACCCTAGTGCATTTAAAAATCCGAATAATAGCGCAGCCAAAAATACTTTTGGTGGGTTTGCCATGCCGAATATTACGCAAGCAAAAGCGATGAATCCGCGGTTTGCACTCATTCCCTCAGAGAACATAGTCAAATATCCAAGAGATAAGTGAGCTCCTGCAAATGCACAGAATACTCCACAAAGTACACTAGCTATAAACTTCATCTTGTTAGGATTTATTCCTGCTGTTTCCAAAGTTTCCGGATGTTCACCCGCTGCCCTTATCCAAAATCCATATGGTGTTCTATACAACAATACCCAAGTCAAGAATACCAGTATCCAAGTAATGTATACAAATATTGAATTGTTATTTAAAAGTGGTCCCAAAATTGGTATACTGTCAAGAAATGGGATATCAACAGTCGGTAATGGTACAATACCACTGTCTGCAAAAGTTCCTTTTACTCCGAAAATTGAACGAAGCAAGAATACGGTAAGCGCTGCAGCAAAAGTGTTTAGTGCCATACCAATAATAAATTCATCACTTCTGAACTTTACTACAAAAAGTGCAAAGAACAATCCAATCAAAATTCCAACGCCAACTGCCATTAGTACACCTAAAGCAGCACTTGAACAAGCAAAGCTGACTGACACTGCCACAAACGCACCGATTACTATCATTCCATCCATACCGATGTTCATAATTCCCGCTTGCTCAGTTAAAAGTCCTCCCATAGCTGCAAGGATTACCGGAGTAGCTGTACGAAGAGTGTTTTGCAATAGACCTATACTAAATATCTGTGCTAAGTGTTCCATCTTCCTGCTCCTTTCTTTCTTCCCTAATAGCTTTTTTCTTTGCCATTTTGATCTGTATTTCTTTGGTAATTCCACCTTGAGCTGCCATAAGGAATATGATAATCGCAAACATAATGTCTGTTATTTCTCCCGAAATTCCCGTACTCAGCTCCATGGCTGTCGCTCCAATTTGCAATCCTCCAAAGAAGAAACTCATTATAATAATTCCGATGGTGTTGTAGTTCATTATCATTGCAACTAGCATACCGTCAAAATAGAACTCGTTACTTATTGTTTCGGTAAATCTCCACTGTATTCCATAAACCTCAAACATTCCAACAAGCCCACATATTGCACCCGATGCAATCATTGCCCAAATCATTATTTTATCCTTTTTTAGGCCAGCGAAAAATGCAAATCTTTCGTTTTCTCCAGTAACTTTCATTTCAAGTCCAATTGTGGTTTTGCTCATCAAATACCATACTAGGAATGCGATGATTGCCGAGTAAAATACCGCTGTAGTAAGATTTGACCTTGGAACAATTGTAGAAAATCTAAACAACTCATCTATGGAATCCGTTCCTGCCAAGACTCCTTTTTCGCTAGTTTTCAATGGCCCGTTAATCAAATACCCACAGAAGAAAATTGCCGCAGAATTAAGCATTATAGTGGTAATTACTTCGCTGACTTTTAACTTTGCCTTTAACCAAGCTGGAATCAAAGCGAATGCACCACCTGCTACCATTGCCGCTATCATCGCTAGTGGAATTGCGATTATTGGTGAAAGACCATGGCAAGCAACACCTGTCATAGCCGCCGCAAGGCCTCCTAGAAACAGTTGCCCTTCGCCTCCAACATTAAACATTCCCGCTTTTGCCGCAACTGCCATAGCAAGTCCAGTCAAACATAGTGTCATGGCTTTTGCTATTGTATTTCCCAGAACACGAGTGCTTCCAAACACTCCCTGCAACATGGCACCGTACCCTTCAAATGGATTATGCCCTGTAATCGCCATTAGTATGCCACCAATAATAAGCGCCACAACGATGCTTATTACAAGTGAAATCAAATAGGTGGTATTTATCTTATATTTCTTCATTAGATGTCACCTCCCCATTGCTACTTCTATCGCCCGTCATATAATAACTTATTTCCATCTTGTCAATTTCTCCAGCCATAAACTGACCAGTTACTTTTCCCTCATACATTGTAATTATTCTATCGCTTAGTCTAAAGACTTCGTCCAAATCTGCACTTACAAGTAGCACTGCACAGCCTTCATTTCTTTTGTTTATAATACACTGGTGTATAAATTCTATAGCGCCTATGTCTACGCCTCTAGTTGGTTGTGCAATAACCAATACTGGTGTTTCAAATGAAAACTCTCTGGCAATTACAACTTTTTGCATATTGCCTCCCGATAATGATCCTACTTTTGTGTCTATTCCCGCTCCACGCATGTCAAATCTGTCAAATACCTGATTTGCATACTTTGCAACAGTTGTGCCTTTTATATGTATCCCTTTCTTGGAATACTCAGGCAATCTTTCTTTTCCTATAATCAAATTTTCTTTGACTGTAGACTCTGTTGATACGCCTGTTGCCAATCGATCTTCCGGAATATGGGCAAGACCTAGCTTTCTGACTTCGCCTGGTGTCTTTCCATTTATCTTGTTTCCTTCGATCAAAATCGTGCCTTTTTCAATTGGTCTAAGCCCTGTAATTGCCTCGACCAACTCGCTTTGTCCGTTGCCCTCAATGGCTGCAATTCCCAGTATTTCTCCCGCTTTTACGTCTATGGAAACTCCATTTACTGCCATCAAACCTCTATTGTCAGCCACGAACAAATTTTCGGTGCTAATCATGGTTTCGCCAGCAACGCCAGTTTTCTCAATATTATCAAATAAAACATCTCGACCAACCATCATTGATGCCAAGATGCGCTCGCTTACATCTTTAGTTTCTTCTACTCCAACAAGTTTTCCTTGACGCATAACTCCAACTCTATCGGATATTGCCATTACTTCATAAAGCTTGTGAGTAATAATAATCACTGTCATTCCCAGTTCATCTACTATTTTTCTGATAACTGCAAATAACTCTTCTGTTTCTTGTGGTGTTAACACTGCTGTAGGCTCGTCCAAAATCAAGATTTCCGCTCCTCTAAACAATGTCTTTAAAATTTCCACACGTTGTTGTAGCCCTACACTAATTTCTTGGACAATAGCTTTAGGATCTACAACTAGTCCATATTCTTTTACCAAATCCAAAGTAATCTGTTCTGCTGCTTTTAGATCGTAAAACACTCCAAATTTCCTAGGTTCTTTACTTATTACAATGTTTTGTGCCACAGTAAATGATGGAACTAGCATAAAGTGCTGATGTACCATTCCTACTCCCTGAGCAATTGCTTCGCTTGGGTTAAATTTTGTAATTTTATTTCCTTTGACATATACGTTTCCTCTAGTTGGTTGATTGATTCCATAAAGCACGTTCATCAGTGTACTTTTTCCCGCACCATTTTCTCCAACCAAAGCAAATACTTCGCCTTTTTTTATTTCTAATGAAACTTTATCATTTGCCAGTACCCCCGGGAACTGCATTGATATGTTCTCAAATTTTACTATTGTGTCTTGCAAAGTCGTTACCTCGCGTTTTCTAATTTTGTGAATTAACTTACTGATAATGTCTCGGATTGACTTGAAAGCTTTTCTTGTTGCTCCTCGGATTGACTTGAAAATCTTTTGCCAATTAACTTAACAAAGGCGCAGCGCTATAATACGCCACGCCCAAATATTATTTGTTATGTTATTTTCTTGTAGTATTGACTTTGATTTCTCCAGATATAATTTTATCTGCTAAGTCTTTTACTTCTGCCTTTAATTCATCACTGATTTGCTGTTTTGATCCGTCTTCACCATATCCGATTTGGATATATCCAGTAGCCATGTCAGCAATCCAAGTTCTGTTTGCTTCCCATGTTCCATTATCAACAAAATCTTTTATTACATCATAAATTGATTTTCCAACTTCTTTTTGCATTGAGCAAATAATTCTATTTGGATCAATGTGTTTTTGATCTGAGTCAACGCCTATTGCATAGAAATTGTTTTCTTTTGCTGCTTCAAATACTCCGGATCCTGTGTTTCCAGCTACTTGGAAAATAACATCTGCACCCTTACTGTTTAGTGATGTTGCACATTCTTTTCCTTGTGCAGGATCTTCAAAATCGTTTGCATAGTTTTTTACAAATTTGCAGTCTTTGTTTGCATATTTAGCGCCTTGTTCGTAACCAGCAAAAAAGTCATTGATTACTGCGTTATCTTCTCCACCAACTGCACCAACTACGTTTGTTTTACTCATTTTTGCTGCAATATATCCAGCAAGGAATGATCCTTCGTTTTGTGCATATGAAATGCAAAGTACGTTGTCAAGTGTAGTGCTCATTTCGTTATCTACCCAAATGAACTTTGTGTCTGGATAATCTGGAGCTATTGCTTCGATATCATAGAACTGCCAACCTACAGGAACAACTATATCAGCTACTTCAGCAGCATTCATCATTGCCTGTTTAAAGTTTTCGCCCTTACATTCGGTTGTTTTAGCGATAATGCCACAATCTGCCTCTAATTTGTCAAGTCCAGCTTTTGCTGAATCGTAGAACGATCTGTCTCCAAACCCATCTGCAACTACGACAGCAACTGTTATTGCTTCTTTGTCATCACCTTTATCGCCACAAGCAGTCAAAAGTGAGAATGAAAGTACCATAACTAGTACTAATAAAATTGAAATAATCTTTTTCATTTTTTTCCTCCATAATTTTATACTAAAATGCATTGCACTCAAATTTTAACACAATGTTTGTCCCTTATCAATGACAAATACTTGATATCTCTCACATTTATCCATTTTTTTTAATATTATGCGAAATTTGTATCTAACTGGTTTGTTCTTTCCCTTCTGGCCTTTTCTCTTTTGCACTTAAATCCTTTGTCAAACTATCACAATATACATAAATTTTCTCTACACAATTAACACATTGAACAGTTATACTAAGAGTGTCAAAAGGGGATAAACAAATAACTTTTGAACGTTCTTTCTTAATTAAATATTAAATATCGCAAATAAAAAGCTCTCATGAATAATGAGGGCTTTTTACGTTGGCAATTTGTAAAAATTTGAAGTGTACATCAAAATCAAATTTTTTTGAACTTAAATCCTTTGTCAAACTGTCACAATATACATAGCCTATCCATACACTATTGACACATTGACGAGTTATACTAAGAGTGTCAAAAGGGGATAGGGAAATACTTTTGAACGTTCTTTCTTATATTAAATATTAAATATCGCAAATAAAAAGCTCTCATGAATAATGAGGGCTTTTTACGTTGCGTATGGGTGACCACTGACCGGAGCGGTCGGCGCGGATTGATTGGGGTAAGCGCCTGACGGCGATTGATTAGAAACCGACCGTCGGTGACCACTGACCGGAGCGGTCGGCGCGGATTGATTGGGGTAAGCGCCTGACGGCGATTGATTATTCTTTTTCCGGCTTATGGCAAGTACTTGCGCTTGGACAACCGCTACAACCAAGTCCACAATTTAAAACATTGTCTTTTGGTTCATCTTCTTTTGATGCTTGATCTTTTGCCTTATTCTTCGCATTGATATCTGCCATCATAACAGTTCCAACTGCAACCAATGCAAGTAAAATAGCGGCAATTATCATAATCCATATATGGCTCAAAAAGTATTCCATCATTATCTCCTTTTATTAGTATTAATTTAAAACAATTTATTTGCGACGAGGTTTCCCTCGGCTCAAATTTTAATAATTACTGTGAAAAAGGTAAAACCTTTTTCGACGAGGTTATTATACCATAAATTGATCACAAATGATTAGCCTCAATACAAAAATATAGGATCCAAAACTGATAATGAGAATCATTATCACTTATCGCTGTAATTAAGGCCCGAAAAAAATAAATATTGAATTTGCTCACAGAATCGCAAAAAAAAGTGTCCCAGTGAGCAGATTCTCAGATACAAATGGGTTTCAAGGGATTAATTGTCATAATTGCAAAGGAATGCTCCCACCGTCAAGTTGATTCTGTTGCAAATGCAACAGTTTGCTCCCATATATTGCTATATTATGTCATATGCCAACATATTAGTCAGTTGTTTGCAAACCCGCAAATGAGATCTGCTCACTGGCGCGTCTTTTTGATCGATTCTGTGAGCAAATCAGGAAATTATTTTTTTCGGGTTTTAATTAGCGGGTTTTTACACTTTTCATTGTCCGTTACACTATCATTTGTTAACCTTTGTACCAATTAAAAAGACAGCAATTATTTAAATTACTGTCTAATCGTTTTGGTCGGGTTTTGCAAGACTTTGATTGCATTTTCAGATTCGATTGTAGGGATGTTGGAATCCAATTATTCAACCAAATGTTGGTGTTCTTGCTGCCCCCGGAGAGATAATATTTATACTATTATTATATCTTTTTTGCAAAATGTGTACATATTTTCAATTAGGTTATTGACCTTATTTGCTTAATATTATAAAATAAATCCTATGAAACACTTTATTTAATTAAGTCATTGGAGGTTGTTATGGATCAGACGGATATAAACATTTTGAATTTGCTACAGAAAAACGGAAGAGTCACAATAAAAGAGATTAGTTCGAAAGTGAATCTTACTGCCCCTGCTGTGGCGGAAAGAATAAAACGCATGGAAGATAGTGGCATTATTGGTGGTTACAGTACCGATATTAATTATGTAAAGCTTGGTAAAACTATGCAGGCTTTTGTTGCAGTAGATGTTGAACCAAAAAAGTACGAAGTATTTTGTGATTTCTGCAAAAAAACTCCAGAAATCAAGTCGCATTTTCATATAATTGGCCCACAAAACGCCATGCTTCACGTTGCCGTTTCTGACTCTGATCAGCTTGCTGAACTATTATCAAAAATACAGTTTTATGGCGTGTCGCAAACATCTGTTATATTAAATACTTTGTTCAGTCAAAAAGCATCTGTCATTTAACTAACCGTGGCTTTATTTTTTTTCATAAAATATAAGGTAACCAAAAATGTCAACAATTCTGTAACTGGTACCGCAAGCCAAACACCCAAAACGCCAAATATCCTTGACAGTATTATTGCAGCTGGAACCAGAATCACCACACCTCTCAAAAGCGATATCAAGAATCCTTGATTTGCTTTCTCCATTGAGCATAAATAGCCCGCCATCACTACATTGATTCCCCCGATGAAAAATGCGATAAAATAGACACGCAAACCACTTTCGGCTATTTCCATAAGCATAATATTGTCTTCCTTATTAAATAAGTTGACAATAACGTCGTTATAAAAGAATACAAAAATGTATATTACTGTAGCGAAACTCACTGCCAGAACTACAGAATACTTCAATATTTTCCTCAAATTTTCTTTGTTCATCGTGGCGTAAAACTCGCTTACCAATGGCTGTATTCCCTGGGCAATACCAGTAAAAAATGCAACCGCCACAATGGCCAAGTTTGCAATGACTCCAAATGCGGCAACTGCAATGTTCCCACTCAAATTCAAAAGTATTAGATTAAATGCAAGTAATGAAACACTTGTTGCTATTTCGTTTACAAAGGATGAAGATCCCAATGAGCAAAAATCCTTTATTTTCTTTGTCGAAACTTTACATTTGACTAGTTTGAATGTGTTTTTCTTTTGCAAAAAATGGGTTGATAGACACAAAAGGCTTACAATCGGTGCAATTCCTGTGGCAAAAGCGGCTCCAAACATTGACATATGCATTGGATATATGAATATGTAATCCAAAATTATATTTGCAAAGTTACCAGCCATCATTCCAATTGTTGCAATTCTAGGATTTTTATCATTTCTAGCAAAAACCAAAACTATATTATTGACTATAAAAAATGGAGCAAACGACAAAACCGTCTTCAAATAAACGCTAGTCATTTCCAACGTTACTTTATCCGCCCCAACTACCTGAGCAATCTCTTTTGAAAACAGCTGTCCCACAATTGCAAGGGCGATGCCAATTGATAATCCTAATTTTATTGCCGCGGTAAACGTTCTATTTCCCTTTTCTGTATCTCCCTGCGCTGCGCAAATCCCAAATCTGGTTCCGCTTCCTATTCCAATCATCAAGCCGATTGCCTGCATAAAACTAAATACGGCGATTGCCAAGTTCAGTGCTGTCAAACCATCTGGTCCAATTCCATTGGCAATAAAATAGGTATCCGCCAATATATAGCATGATGCACCTATCATTCCAATAATATTTAGTGACACATATTTCGCAAATTTTTTCTGTATACTGCTTTCCATTTTACTCATTCTATCTCAATCGCTTTCTACAAAGTTTTTCTCTCTAAAAAAGTGCCTGCCAAATTCCTTCTACGACCTAATGGAATCTGTTCAGACACTATAATTCATTTACCCGGTGGCAAATAACAAGTTTTTATTTATTAATTTTTTCTGGTTAATTGTACAACAATATGATACATAAATCAACTAAATTTTATTCATTTGTCAAGGTAATGTATCTACAAAAAAGACTCCACCCCACAAAAAAATATGCACACTTTTAATGATTTGCTCAAAAAAATGTGTGCATATAATAAT
>JAVXAG010000004.1:0-4672 GCA_036660615.1 Anaerovoracaceae bacterium | reverse complement strand
AAAAAATATGCACACTTTTAATGATTTGCTCAAAAAAATGTGTGCATATAATAATTCTTCAAATACCTGAAATCTACTTATTCATGGCTTCCTGCACTGCTACTGCAATTGCAACCGTTGCTCCGACCATTGGGTTGTTGCCCATTCCGATGAATCCCATCATTTCTACATGGGCTGGAACTGATGAACTTCCTGCGAATTGGGCATCACTGTGCATTCTGCCCATTGTATCAGTCATTCCATATGAAGATGGACCAGCTGCCATATTGTCTGGATGAAGAGTTCTGCCTGTTCCACCACCAGATGCTACAGAAAAATACTTCTTTCCCTGTTCAAGTCTTTCCTTTTTGTAAGTTCCTGCAACAGGATGTTGGAATCTGGTTGGATTAGTTGAATTTCCAGTGATTGAAACATCAACCTTTTCCTTGTGCATAATTGCTACACCCTCACGAACATCGTTGGCACCGTAACATTTTACCTTTGCCCTATCACCTTTTGAGTAAGGCGTTTCATTTACAGTTTTTAACTCGCCCGTATATAAATCAAAATCAGTTTGAACATAAGTGAAACCGTTTATTCTTGAGATAATCAATGCGGCATCTTTTCCAAGGCCATTCAAAATTACCCTCAAAGGATTCTTTCTAACTTTGTTTGCTGAATTTGCAATTCCAATTGCACCTTCCGCTGCGGCGAAAGATTCGTGACCAGCAAGGAAAGCGAAACATTCAGTATCCTCACAAAGAAGCATTGATGCTAAATTTCCATGACCAAATCCTACTTTTCTGTCCTCTGCAACTGAGCCAGGAAGACAAAATGCTTGAAGCCCTTCGCCAATTACTTTTGCTGCATCATTAGCCTTGGTAACACCTTCTTTGATTGCAATAGCTGCACCCAAAGTGTATGCCCAACAAGCGTCCTCAAAACAAATAGGTTGAATACCCTTTACAATTGTGTATGGGTCAATTCCTTTATCGGTACACAAAGTCTTTGCTTCGTTTAAATCTTTTATGCCATGAGCTTTCATGACTATATCTATCTTTGCGATTTTTCTATCGTAGTTCTCAAATAATTCCATTTGCCTACCTCCTATTCATTACGTGGGTCAATTACTTTGGCAGCTTCACTGAATCTACCGTATTTCCCACTAGCTTTTTCTATAGCTTCCATAGGCTCGATGCCGGCTTTTATATTGTCCATCATTTTGCCAAGGTTTACATATTTATATCCAATAATATTATTTTCTTCGTCAAGACCTACCTCGGTTATGTAACCTTCAGCAAGTTCCAAATATCTTGGTCCTTTTGCTACAGTTGAGAAAATAGTACCAACTTGACTTCTATGACCTTTTCCAAGATCCTCAAGACCAGCACCAATTGCAAGGCCTCCTTCGGAAAATGCCGATTGACTTCTACCATAAACAATCTGCAAGAATAATTCCCTCATTGCTGTGTTGATTGCATCGCAAACAAGGTCAGTATTTAGGGCTTCCAAAATTGTTTTTCCTGTAAGAATTTCTCCTGCCATAGCTGCGGAGTGAGTCATACCAGAACATCCCAACGTTTCAATCAAAGCTTCTTGAATAATTCCATCCTTAATATTCAACGTCAACTTACACGCTCCCTGCTGCGGTGCGCACCAACCAATTCCATGTGTCAAGCCAGAAATATCTTTTATCTCTTTGGCCATTATCCATTTCCCTTCTTCAGGAATTGGTGCAGGTCCATGATCTGTACCTTTGTTAACTATACACATGTTCTCTACTTCTTTTGTATATATCATACTTTTCCTCCATACTTGGCTAACGGGTGGACAATATTTTTGCCCGTGCCATTTTTCTCTTTCTTTAGTATATCATTTGCCCCTATGTTATTCAACCGCTTTTGTCACATTCTTGGCTCTGCAATTCTTGCATACACCATACAGCACCGAATTTTTACACTGCAAATCAAATCCATGATCTTCATTAATATGGTGAGATATTTCCTCCATAAAGTGACAGTCAAGGTGAATAATTTCACCACATTCAGTACATTTCAGGTGCAAATGTTCATCGCATTTGTGATCCCTTTCCACATACTGAAAAGTTGCTTTGTCGCCTCTTTCAGAAATATATTTCATAACATTTCCATCGGTGGTTAGTTTATCCAAATATCTGTAAATCGTAGTCAAATTGACTTGGCTATCTGTATCTCTTAGGTGGCAGTCAATGTCCATTACACTTACTGTTCTGTCCTGATTTTCTTTTAGATATGTCAAAATCTTTGTGCGATTGTTTGTCTTGTATTCGTTATTTATGCCCATATTAACCTCCATTAAAACACTATTCCAAGAGCTTCGATTAGCACTCCCCATGCCACGCTGACTCCGTATAAAATTCCTAAAATAGTAAAATTCTGAGTCAAGTTTTTATTTTCTTTGAACAAGACCAAAATGCCAACCCCTGCACTTGCAAGCAATCCAGACATCATCGGCCCTGCACTTATGATACCTTCTAAATATAACTGGGTAATAACTACCGATGCCGCACAGTTTGGAATTAGTCCAACTAGTCCTGCGATTGCCTCACCCAAAACTGGAATATTTGAGAATATTATTGATAGACTTTCTTCACCAATAAAGCAAATCACCAAGTTTATTCCAAGGCTGATAAGCAAAATAAACACAAATATCTTTAGTGTATGAGCAATAGAAGAAACGAAAAGGCCTGTCCCACAATTGCACTGTCCATGGCCATGGTCAATGTCTTCTACTTGGTGTCCTTGGTTTTTCTTCTTATATAGTCTGCCCAAAAGGATTTCTATTGCAAATCCTGAAACCATCCCTATAAATATCTTTATCCCCAGTATCTTCAAAATAGTTGAAATCGGTACCGATTCCGAAATGAAAATCGGTAACATTTCATCTGATGTTGACAAATATATGGAAATCAACGTTCCTATTGTAATAACTCTACCTGCAAAAAAATTAGATGCAGCCGCTGAAAATCCACATTGTGGAAAAGCGCCAAGTATTCCACCCCAAAGTGGCCCTACTTTGCCTGCATCTTTTATTATTTCTTTTGTCTTGTTACTTGTGGTTCGTTCCAAAATCCCCATTGCCAAGTATGTCAAAAAAAGAAAGGGTATTAATTTTAAACTGTCTACCAGTGATTCTATAAGAGCTTCAATCATTTTTAATCTCCAAATGCTATATATTTTGCAAATGGTTTGTATTTGCAAATCGTTTGCATTTTCAATTATAGCACTTGTTTTGTGTGATTGTCAACAAGCCCTCCCTATTTTTTTAACAAAATCTCGTCAATTATGGTTTTTGCCACTTCTCCTTTGGACATTAGCTCAAAGGATTTTTCATCGTCTTTGGTTATCATTGTAACAAGATTGGTGTCTGTTCCAAATCCTGCTCCTGAATCCTTTAGGTTGTTGGCAATAATCATATCGATATTTTTCTTTATTAGTTTTGCCCTAGAGTTTTCAATCATATTTTCTGTTTCCATAGAAAATCCGCAAAGGAACTGTCCAATTCTTCTGTGCTCGCCCAAAAACTTCAAAATGTCGTCGGTTCTTTCCATATGGACTGACAAATCGTCATCTTTTTTCTTCATTTTTTGGTCGCTAACTGAAGCAGGTCTATAGTCTGCAACTGCCGCAGCTTTTATAATTATGTCTTGATTGTCGCTAACTTTTGTTACCGCCTCAAACATTTCTTTTGCGCTTTTGATGTTAATTATTTTGATGAACTTCGGTGGTTCTATGGAAGTTTCTCCAGAAACCAAGGTCACATCTGCACCGCGCAGCATACACTCTTTAGCAATTGCATATCCCATTTTTCCTGTTGAATGGTTTGTAATATATCTGACTGGATCCATTGCTTCTTGTGTTGCCCCTGCTGTTACCAAAACTTTTAAGCCTCTCATATCTTTTTCTCGTGCAAGTTCTTTTTCTATATATTGAAATATGGTTTCAGCCTCTGGCATTTTGCCTGCTCCTGTATCTCCACAAGCAAGGTACCCATTTGCTGGTTCCACAACTGTCATTCCATATCTTTTCAAAATCTGAATATTGTCCTGTGTGATTTGATTTTCGTACATATTTGTATTCATTGCTGGCACTACGATCTTTGGACTTTTGCATGCAAGAAAAGTTGTTGTAAGCATATCATCTGCCAATCCATGGGCAAGTTTCGCCATTGTGTTGGCCGTCGCTGGTGCTACCACAAATATATCGGCCTTTTTCCCCAACGCAACATGTTCAACATTATGTGGAAAATTTCTATCAAAAGTATCGGTGATACATCTATTATTTGTCAATGTCTCAAAAGTAATTGGATTTATAAAATTCTTTGCGTGCTCTGTCATAATAACGTGAACATCTGCTCCCGCCTTTACCAAGCTACTTGCAAGGCTCGCAACTTTATATGCTGCAATTCCCCCCGTAACCCCTAAAATTACTGTTTTATCTTTTAACATATTTGTTATATTCCTTTCACTTTTTCTGTGTCAATACAGTATATTACTTTGGGCAATAGGTGTCAATAAAACCGCCACACTTTTTGTGTGGTAGGCTGGTGACTGTGGGTAAAAGTCGCTTGCGGCCTTTGTGAGCGATAGCGCAAAAGCCATGCCAACACAGTGACAAGGCTGGCGGTTGGTTGGCGTGACGACGCAAAAGCTGTG
>JAVXAG010000003.1:0-38655 GCA_036660615.1 Anaerovoracaceae bacterium | reverse complement strand
GATACAAGAAGAAAAGAATTAAACATAAAAGAGACAAGTCTTTTGAGGAAAACACCTCAAGATCGGACTTGTCTCTTTTTGAATCCAAAATTAAAATATAATTGTCATAAAACCTTGTCCAAGGAATAGTATTGTTAGTAAAGAAATTGCATATGCAATATTAGAAAGGTTGGTTTTATGGAACAGTTAGATAAAGTAATTCAATGTTTTCCAACTAGCACTCAAGGTCAGATTGCAAACCTGAATAAAAGCGTGCGAGATTCTATTGAAGAAATAAGAATTTATAGAGGAAAGAATATTCATTTGCTCTCAAATGGTAGCGATATCATATTAAAAGGTATTGTCGACGGAGCAGTAATAAACAACATACTAAATAACCTGATGAAGTATTCATATCATTCCTATGAAGAAGATTTGGCAAAAGGATTTATAACAATTGATGGTGGACATCGAGTGGGGGTGTGTGGTAAAGCTGTAATTAACAAGGGAGAAGTCTCATTAGTTAGAGACATTAGTTCGCTGAACATCAGGTATTCCAAAGAAGTTATTGGCTGCTCAGATCATCTTATGTCAATTATTATGGAAAAAGGGAAACTGAATAATACATTGATAGTTTCACCGCCTAACTGCGGAAA
Source organism: Anaerovoracaceae bacterium (assembly GCA_036660615.1). Lineage (GTDB taxonomy): Bacteria > Bacillota > Clostridia > Peptostreptococcales > Anaerovoracaceae > JAVXAG01. The sequence goes on along the minus strand of JAVXAG010000003.1, from coordinate 38,020 downwards.
AACCACTTTGATTAGAGACATTGCGAGAAATTTAGCTCTTATAGGGTATAAAGTCGGAATCTGCGACGAACGTTCTGAAATTGCAGGAATGTATAATGGAATACCTTCATATAATTTAGGAGACAAAGTGGATGTTTTGGATGGATGTCCAAAAGAAAAGGGAGTATATATGCTTATTAGATCAATGTCGCCACAAGTTATTATTACCGATGAAATAGGTAACAAAGAAGATGTTATAGCTATTAATGCCTGCGTAAATTCTGGTGTAAATGTAATAACAACACTTCATGGCAACGACATAGATGATTTAAAAAACTCACAGGTATATGAAACAATTGAAAGAAAACAGTTTGGTCTTATCGTATTTCTTTCTAATGTCCCAAAGGTGGGATCAATTAGAGAGGTACTACATGGTTAAGATAGTAAGTTTGATTTTTATAATAGTGGGGTGTGCAGCATTTGGATTTACAAAAGCCTCACAAATACGAGAGCGACTATTCTTGTTAGAAGAATTCAGTGAAATGCTTATAAAATTATCCACTGAAATCAGCTACTTCAAAGAGCCTTTGCCTCAGCTGTTTAAACGGTTTAGTGACGAGCAAAACAATCGAAGTTCCTCAATACTAAAATATTGTTACAGACAATACGAAGAAGAAAATATACCACTTTTGGCCAGCTGGAACGAAGGAATAATTATGGCATATAAAGGAACTTTGGTTACAGATGATGACATTCACATAATGGAAAAAGTAGGACAGTTTATTGGACAAAGCAATTGGGAACGGCAGGAAGAACATTTTAAATTAGTTAGCATTCAACTAAATAGACAGATTGAATCAGCCAGACAAATGATATCTACGAAAGGAAACATGTATAAAAAAATGGGCATTTCAATAGGAGTGGTTATAGCCGTTATTTTTATATAAGGTGATAAAGATGAATTTTGATATAAATATCATATTTAAAATTGCAGCAATAGGTATATGTGTTGCACTACTAAATCAAATTTTGATTAAAGCTGGAAAAGAAGAGCAGGCAATGATGACCACTTTAGCGGGTGTAATTATTGTACTAGTAATAATTGTAAAAATGCTAAGTGAGTTCTTTGAAACTATAAAAGCATTTATGCAATTTTAGGTGGCTTATGGATATATTGAAGATTGCAGGGTTGGCTTTGTGTGCAGTGATTTTAATAAATATTATAAAAAACTATAAATCTGAATTTGCCATATATGTTGTAATTGCAAGCTGCATATTGATTTTATATTTTGTTATAGACAACTTAAAATACGGTTTCATATATATATCTAGCATCTATGAAAAACTTAATTATGGAAAATCATATTTTCCAATAATCATAAAAATTTTAGCAGTGGCATACATAACCGAGTTTACTGCACAGCTGTGTTCGGATTCCGGAGAAAAAGCAATTTCAACAAAAGTTGAGTTGGCAGGGAAAATCATTATATTTTATCTATCAATTCCTATATTCGTATCTATCTTGGATCTTCTAAATAATTTGATGTAGGTGATTTATGAAATATGAAGAAATATTAAAAGAACAATTTAATAACATAGTGGATGAGGATAAAACCGATTCAATTTCGGAATACGTTTCAAATTTAAGTAATGGATTATCTGACAAATATACTCTGGATAACATACTAAATGCAACACTTTCAGGGGAAAGTATATTTGATGCCAATGACATTATCGACAGTCTAAAAGAACTGTTGTTATATGAGATAAAAGCCTCTATAATCCTTGGGATAGAGATCTTGACAATATGTATTATTGTAGGACTTTTAAAGAATTTGTCAAATTCATTTGGAAATAAATCAGTTTCAGAAATTGCTTTGCTCGTATGTACCGTTGTGGTCATTGGACTTTGTATAAATAACTTTAAGACTATATTTATTTTGACACAGAACACCATATCAACCCTTTGCTACACAATGGAAATACTCCTGCCCATAATGCTCATAATACTTGTTTCAATGGGGGCAATCGCATCAGGCACCATAATGAGTCCAGTTTTAATAACATCTATTACGATTTTCGCAGCTCTAATGAAAAATGTAATTCTACCAACATTATTCATATCAACAATACTAGTACTTATCAATTGTTTAACAGAAAAAGATTATGTAAACAAATTATCCAAGTTTCTAAGAAATGCTTCGATTTTTGTCACAGGGCTGATTATAACTATTCTCAGTGGAATCATTGCTATACAAGGCCTTATTACAGACACATCCGATGGGCTACTTATGGGAACCGCTCGATATTCTTTAGATAAATTTATACCGATAGTAGGTGGCTTTACTTCAGATACCATTGAATTATTTGTAAAATGTATGGGTTCTATAAAGAACATCATAGGGGTATTTGGAATGATCATTATAGTGATTTTGATTTTGGTGCCACTTCTAAAAATACTGGCCGTAGCAATAGTGTATAAAATAACGGCATTATTAATCGAACCAATAGGGGATAGCAAGTTGTCAAACGCTGTTAACGATATGGGAACTTCCTTACTTTCAATGGGGGCATTGCTGTTTTTCTCATCCTTACTTTTTATAATTTTTTTTACAACAATAATCAATTTAGGCGGTGTGTAATGGAAAGCATATTCTTATGGTTAAAAGATATTTTTATAATAATTATTTCACTTACTTTTTTGGAAATACTTATCCCAAATTCCTCGCTGGAAAAATATTTAAAGTTTATATTTTCCCTGATGATTTTGGCAACAATTCTAAGTCCAATTAAGTATTTGTGTAATATATAAGCAAATTTCTAATATAAATTAGTGAGGACATTATGTTTGGAAAGATTAACAAGGAAAACTTAATAAAGATTATTACAGCTCTAATAATTGCTTCTATTGCTCTTTTGTCAATTAGTATACTGACCAATGATAATGATAGTCGAAGACAAATACTGGATAAGGATGGTGGCACAGAAACAAATTTGTGCAGCATATTATCGGATATAAAGGGAGTTGGCGAAGTAAATGTAATGGTAGAATATGACGAAGACGATAGTGTGAAAGGTGTAATTGTAACTGCTCAGGGTGCAAGCAATCCAATAGTCAAAAACAATTTGACTAACGCTGTGGCAACACTATTTAAAATACCAGTTTCAAATGTTGTTGTCTTTGAAAAAGATCAAAATGTTGAAAAAGAATAGGGAGGTATTCTATTTTGAAAAAGAAAATTAACTTTAAAAACATTTTTTATAAAAAAGAAAATGTGGCAATTCTAACTTTGGCTTTGGTTTTTTGTGTAGGAATGGTAGTAAACGGTGTAAGGGATAAGGATATACCTTTGCATGATGGAGATGTCCTTGTAGATAGCTTAAATGTCAATACTGATGAAAACACTGTAGCAGGCGAAGAAAGCACTTTGGAGGCAAAGCGAGCTAGCGTAGACATGGAAAGAAATAAAATCGTAGCAACAATTGATGAAACAATTAATTCCTCTAGCAATGAAACAGAAAAGAAAAACGCTATTGCTCAAAAAGAACGATTAGTAAAAAATATGAAACAAGAAATTGACATAGAAAGCATAATTCTAACAAAAGATTTACCAGCTTCTTTTGTACTCATAACAGACAGCAGTATAAATGTTACTGTAGATGAGCAGGATCTAAAACAAAATATTGTTGCAAAAATATGCGACATTGTTATGAGGGAAACCGGAAGAACTGCTGACAAAATTGTTATCCAAAGTTGTTATTAAACATTATTGACAGATGTTTTTATTCATTGAAAATGGTACTCATTTCTGTTATAATTACATAGAGGTGGAAATATGACCAATATTCAAGAAGATAACCTGGGAACAGTAAGAATTTCAGATGATGTCATTATAATTTGTGCCACTAATGCGACCCTTAAAGTAAAAGGTGTAAGTGAACTTAGTGGTGGCATAACAGACAATCTTTCCAAAAACATTTTGGGTAAGGATCCTATCACAAAAGGAGTAAAACTTTCACGCAGTGAAGACGAAATTATTCTTGATATTTATGTTATCGTAGAATATGAAGTGAAAATTCCTCAACTAGCTTGGGAAATCCAAAACACCGTCAAAAAAGAAATCGAAGATATAACTGAACTAAAAGTTCAATCTATAAATATACATGTACAAGGAGTTAATTTCCCCAAGGAGGACAAATAATAATGACTAGAACCGATGCACGAGAATTTATGATGCAAACCATTTTTCAAATGGAAGCCCAAAATATCTATAAAAATGATAAAGAAACCATGGATAAATATTTGGAGAATCATAATTTATCAGGACAACTAAATTATGCACAAAATATCTATATTCATATATGTGAAAATTATGGAACAATAGATGAACTTATCAATAAGTACAGCCAAGGCTGGACAACGACCAGAATGCCAAAAGTGGATTTGGCAATAGCAAGATTATCTATTTGCGAAATGCTATATTCTGACGATATTCCATCAGCTGTTTCCATTAATGAAGCCGTTGATCTAGCAAAAAAATATGGAGACGAAGATTCTCACAAATACATCAATGCCATTTTAGGCAAGATCGCTGGTGAAAATGAATAATGAATATTATATTGGTATAGATACCAGTAACTATAAAACTTCCATAGCTGTCATCGACAAAGAGGGCAATATAATTAAAAATTGCCAGCAACTACTGGATGTAAAAAAGGGCGAGAGAGGATTGCGACAATCCACCGCTCTTTTTCAGCATGTTGTTAATTTGCCTGACATTGTGAGAGAAATTTTGCAGGACGATGATATTAGAACTAACATAAAATGTGTAAGCGTTTCTATAAAACCTAGACCGGTAGAAGACTCATATATGCCAGTTTTTCACAGTGGATTATCCGCAGCAAAAATACTAGCCTCATCGCTTAACGTTCCAATGTACCAATTTTCCCATCAGGAAGGCCACATAGAAGCTGTTAAGCATTATTCTAGATTTGCTGGAAAAGACGAGTATATATGCTATCATTTTTCCGGAGGCACAACAGAAGGCCTTCATGTAAAAGATGAAAAAGTAACTATCATAGGCGGAACTAGAGACATTTCATTTGGACAAGTAATAGACAGACTTGGTGTATCACTTGGGTTTGACTTTCCTTGTGGGGAAGAAATGGACAAGTTAGCAACAAAAACCATAAAAAAAGATTTGCTTTTATTTTCACCAATTAAGGTAAAAGATGGCTATATTAATTTATCAGGTATTGAAACACAGGGACAAAAATTAGTTGGAATACACAGCGCAGAACACGTAACAATCAGTATGTTTAACACTTTGTCTCGTGCAATCATAAAAATGACAGAACAACTCAGTCAAAAATATAGTATTAATGACTTTCTCTTTGTTGGTGGGGTATCAAGCAGCAATTATATGAGAGAATATATCATAAAACATTTAGCAAAACATATCACTGTTGAATTTGGAGATCCTAAATTATCCTCAGATAATGCAGTTGGAATAACTCTTTTGGGAAGGAAAAAATATGGCACTCAAACCGATATCGGTATCACAACTTAATGACTATATCTCTAGGGTACTAATAACCGATCCAATATTAGGGAATGTTACAGTTCTTGGAGAAATATCAAATTTGAAATACCACCAAACTGGTCATATTTATTTTTCTATCATAGACGATAACAGTAAAATAAATTGTTTTCTGCCAAAAGATTATGGGTATAACCTTCATTACGAACTAACCGATGGTATGGAAGTAACTATAGTTGGAAGCATAAATGTATTCAAAAAGAACGGCACATATTCATTATATGTTAAAAATGTTGAGGTCGCAGGAGAAGGTAATTTGACTCTTGCCTTCGAACAACTAAAGAAAAAGCTTTTGGCTGAGGGTCTCTTTGAAAAAGAACATAAAAAACCTATCCCAAAATTTCCTAAAAAAATAGGTATTATTACTTCAGAAACAGGAGCAGCCGTAAAAGACATCTTGAAAATTATAGAAGGAAGAAATAATTTTGTTGATATCATTATTTTTCCTGTGTTAGTACAGGGACAAGGTGCAGCAAAAGATATTTCTCAAACAATAGACTATGTTAACCAAAACTTTCAGGACATTGATACTTTGATTGTGGGTAGGGGCGGAGGCTCAGCCGATGATCTTTGGTCTTTTAATGAAGAAGTTGTCGCTAGGAGTATATACAATTCAAGAATACCCATAATATCAGCTGTTGGTCATGAAATCGACTTTACGATTTCCGACATGGTGGCAGATTTACGGGCAGAAACCCCTACAGCAGCTGCACAAATAGCAGTAGCTGACATGACAGAAATTTTAAGGCAAATAGAACAGTATAAAGATGATTTATTTATGCAACTTAACAATAAGCTGAAATTCTACAATATGATGATAGAAAACGATTTAAACCAGTTAAAGCAACATTTACAAGGAAAAATCGAAAACTATACGTCTACCTTAGAAACAGCCAAGCTAATTTTAGAAGAAAACAACCCTAAAAAAGTCTTGAACATGGGATATTCCATATTGTCCGACACAAATAATAAGGTTATTTCTTCAAAGAAAGATATAAAAACAGAAGAAATGTACAACATTACTTTTAAAGATGGTACTGCAAAATGCAAAATAATTACGATTGGAAGTGAGGATTATGGAGAAGAATGATTTTGAAGAAGCATTAGATAAGCTTCAGAATATGACCGAAAAGATTAAGTCAACCAATACTTCTTTGGAAGACTCTATAAATTGTTATGAAGAAGGAATGAAATATTATAATATTTGCAACGATATTTTGGAATCAGCAAAACAAAAAATTCAGGTATTTTCAAAAACGGAGGAATAATTATGAATGAGAACTATTATGGATACAAACAACTAATTGACGATCATCTATTAGACTACATGCCATCAGTAGACAATAAGAGCATCTCTCTTTATGATTCTATGAAATATAGTTTGACAGCCGGTGGAAAAAGACTACGACCTATTTTATTACTTGCCGCATGTGATTTTGCTGGAGGAGATATAAAAGAAGCCCTGCCTTATGCTTGCGCTATTGAATATATCCAAACCTATTCACTAATTCACGATGATTTGCCAGCGATGGATAATGATGATTTGAGAAGAGGACTTCCGACTAACCACAAGGTTTACGGAGATGGAATCGCAACACTGGCTGGAGATGGCCTATTAACCTCTGCCTTTGAAGTAATGAATAAAGACATGTATTTATACTTTGATGACCTAACAAAGCTTAGAAGACGTATAAATGCTTCATACACAATTGCTAAAGGAGCGGGCATACGAGGAATGGTGGCAGGACAGGTTTCAGATATTGAATCCGAACACACCCAATGTTCCAACGAAATGCTAGAATATATTCATCTAAACAAAACAGGGGCTCTTATTGTAGCCTCTATAAAAGCTGGTCTTTATTTAGCAGGTGCTTCCGATGATGTTATCGTTGATTTTACAGAATATGGAGAAAACCTAGGACTATCCTACCAAATTGCTGACGATATTCTTGACATAAAAGGGAATGAAAGCGAACTAGGTAAAAAGACAGGCGTAGATGCAATACAAGAAAAAATAACTTATGTTTCATTAAATGGACTAGAGAAATCTGAAGCAAGGCTAGAAGAATTAACTAACAATGCGGTTAAAGCCATAGAAAAGTATTATGACAATGCTGAGTTTTTTAGAGACCTTGTTGTCTATTTAGCAAAACGAAAAAGATAAACTAAGGAGAAGTTAATGAACAATGATTTAACACAGTATGATTTCCCTAATGACCTAAAAGATATGTCAGAACACGATATGGAAATGCTGTCATATTCAATTAGAGACTTCTTAATTGATAATTTATCCAAAACAGGTGGACATGTAGCCTCAAATTTGGGAGTAGTAGAGCTAACTATTGCTTTACATAAAGTTTTTAACAGTCCAATTGACAAAATTGTATGGGACGTGGGACACCAGTCATATGTACATAAAATACTTACAGGACGTGCCAATCAATTTGACCACCTAAGACAATTCAAAGGAATGAGTGGTTTTCCTAAGAGCAAAGAAAGTGAACATGATGCTTTTGATACAGGTCATAGCAGCACATCAATTTCAGTCGCAGCAGGAATGGCAGCCGCAAGAGATATAAAACACCAAAATTTCAAGGTTGTTGCTGTTATTGGCGATGGTTCAATGACTGGAGGCCTTGCTTTTGAGGCACTAAATAATATAGGCGCATCGAAATCAAACGTCATAGTTGTTTTAAATGATAACGGTATGTCTATTTCAAAAAACATTGGAGGACTCTCTCAACACTTAGGCAAGTTAAGAACCTCAAATGGCTATTTGAATATAAAAAAATCAATAAAAAATGCTTTAAATAAATTTCCTGGAATAGGGCCAGAACTATCTCAGAGTATTGGACATGCCAAAGATAGAGTAAAATATGCCTTATTATCAGGCGGAGTAATCTTTGAAGAGCTTGGAATAACCTACCTTGGCCCAGTTGATGGTCATAACATAAAAGAATTAATTGAAACTCTAAACATCTCTAAACATGTTTCAGGGCCAGTGCTTATTCATGTTATCACCCAAAAGGGTAAAGGCTATAGAAATGCTGAATTACAACCTAATAAATTCCACGGGATTGGGCCTTTTGATAAGACTACCGGAGTGCCAGATGCTCCATCAACTATGACTTTTTCAAAAGTATTAGGCGAAGCCATTATCAGAGAAGCCAAAAAAGATAATTCTATTGTTGCAGTGGCAGCTGCAATGGGGGAGGCTACAGGTCTTGGACCTTTTGCAAAACAATTTCCTAATCGTTACTTTGACGTGGGGATTGCAGAAGGCCATGCAGTTACTTTTTCTGCGGGACTTGCAAAAGAAGGAATGAAACCTTTGGTTGCAATATATTCCTCATTTTTACAGAGAGGATATGACCAAATAATCGAAGATGTTTGCTTGCAAAATCTACCTGTTGTTTTCGCCATTGATAGAGCCGGAAATGTTGGTGCTGATGGCGAAACTCATCATGGCTTATTTGATTTGTCATATTTATCTTTAATACCGAATTTGACAATTTTATCACCAAAAGATGGTAATCAACTATCTGCCATGTTATCATATGCCTTTTCTCTTGGTACTCCTTGTGCTATAAGATACCCTAGAGGTACTTGTGAGTACGACTCCTATGGAATAAGCTTATTCCATGGCAAAAATGTTAGAATGTCTGATTGTGGACAGGTTGATATTTGGGCAGTAGGTAATATGTGCAAAATCGCCTTGGAAGTCAAAGACAAATTGTTGCAGAAAGGTATCACCGCCGGAATCGTTGATGTTACAATGGTTAAACCTATGGATCTAGGTCTACTTAGTCCAAAAGCTAAATTGGTAGTAACTCTGGAAGACAATGTGGTTTTCGGAGGCTTTGGAGAAAAATTGAAGAATAGAATTTGCAATTATACAGACATCCTGAATTTTGGATGGCCCGATAAATTTATTGAACATGGCTCTGTAGATGAACTGTTCAAGGAATATGGTCTTGACTCAGAGACAATATCAGAAAGGATATGTGACTATTTTGAAGGAAAGGCTTGATGTACTATTAGTAAAAAAAGAATTATATCAATCTCGCGAAAGAGCAAAAGCTTCTATTATGGCGGGTATTGTTTATGTAGATGGTAAGATAAGCGATAAAGCAGGAAATATGGTAGATGAAGATTCTGAGATCTTTATAAAAGAAAATCTTTGCCCATATGTCAGCAGAGGCGGTTTAAAACTAGAAAAATCCATGAAGGAATTTGACATCTCATTAAATGATACGGTTTGCATGGATATTGGTGCTTCAACTGGAGGTTTTACTGATTGTATGCTTCAAAATGGGGCGACCAAAGTATATGCCATTGATGTTGGTTACGGTCAGCTGGATTGGAAATTGAGAAACGATTCAAGAGTCGTTAATATGGAAAAATGTAATATTAGATATTTAGATTTTGAACTTATAGAAGAAAAAATTGATTTTATAAGTATCGATGTGTCTTTTATTTCATTAAAGTTAGTTTTTCCAGTAGCAGCAAAACTCCTTAGTGAAAACGGTAGTCTTGTTTGCCTTGTAAAGCCACAATTTGAGGCTGGACGAGAGCAAGTAGGGAAAAAAGGTATCGTAAGAGATAAAAATGTTCACAAAGAAGTAATAAATAATGTCATTGAATATGCCTTAAATAGCGGACTTTCACCGCTTGGATTAACATTTTCTCCAGTAACCGGTGCAAAAGGTAACATAGAATATCTTTTACATCTTTCCAAAACGGAAAAAATGGAGTATAATGCATTATGTATACAAGAAGTAGTCGAAAACTCTCACGAAGAGTTTAAATAACTATTATAAAATTTAAAGGAGAATGATAGAAATGAAATTATCAAACAAAGTAACTGCTATGCAATTTTCACCAATTAGAAAGTTCAATCCAATAGCACAAAAGGCAAAAGAAGCCGGTAAGAAAGTGTATCACTTAAATATTGGTCAACCTGATGTAGAAACACCAGCTTGTTTTATGGAAGCTATTAGAGCTTATGACAAGAAAGTCATAGCATATGCTGAATCCGGTGGCTTGACAGTATTACAAGACGCTATCTCTGATTATTTTAAACAATATAAAATGAATTTCGGCAGAGAAAACATTATTGTTACTGCAGGTGGTTCAGAAGCATTGAATATGTTATTTATAACAATACTAAACGAAGGTGACGAAGTTATTATTCCTGAACCTTTCTATACAAACTACCATACTTTTGCAACAGCAGCAGGCGGTAAAGTTGTTCCAATCACTACAAAAGCAGAAGAAGGTTATCACTATGCAAATAGAGAACAAATCGAATCTTGCATTACACCTAAGACAAAAGCTATTTGTTGTATCACACCAGGAAATCCAACAGGTACAGTTCTTACATTAGACGAGATGAAACTAATCGGTCAAATCGCCAAAGAACACGACTTATGGATTATTGCTGATGAAGTATACAGAGAATTCGCTTACGATAACAGACCTGTAACATCATTTGGTATGATTGAAGAAATTGCTGACAGAGTAATTATTATCGACTCAGTATCAAAGAGATTCTCAGCTTGTGGCGCTAGAATTGGATGTATGGTTACAAAGAACACTGATTTATTATCAAGTGTAATGAAGATTGCACAAGGAAGACTTTGTGTTTCAACAGTTGACCAAATCGGTGCTGCTGCTCTTTACAGACTTCCAGCTTCATATTATGATGAAGTTAAGGCAGAATACTGTGCAAGAAGAGACGTTGTTTATGATGAATTAATGAAGATCCCTGGCGTGGTTTGTCAAAAACCAGGTGGAGCATTCTACATGACAGCAAAATTACCAGTTGATAATATTGAAAACTTCTTAATGTTCATGTTAAATGATTTTGATGTTGATGGCGAAACAGCAATGTTTGCTCCAGCAGAAGGATTCTATGCAACACCAGGACTAGGAAGAGACGAAATGCGTATTGCTTATGTTCTTAATAAAGAAGATATGCGTAGAGGCGTTGAGTTAATTAGATTAGGAATCGAAGCTTATAATAAAAAATAAGGATTTACATACGAGGAGGCAACGATAAAATATGAAATTATCCCCAATGATGGAACAATACTTAAATATAAAAGAACAGCATACTGATTGTGTTCTTTTCTTTAGACTTGGTGATTTTTATGAGATGTTTTACGATGATGCCTTGTTATGTTCAAAAGAACTTGAATTAACTTTAACAGGAAAAAACTGTGGTCAAGAGGAAAGGGCTCCCATGTGTGGAGTTCCTTTTCATTCCGCAGAGAGTTATATTGCCAAGCTTGTGGACAAAGGGTATAAAGTCGCAATCTGCGAACAAGTAGAAGATCCATCCACAGCAAAAGGTATCGTCAAAAGAGAAGTAATCCAAATAGTTACACCTGGAACAGTTACCTCTCAATCTATGCTAAAAGAAAAAGAAAACAATTACTTGGCATCTGTATATCTAGACAAAACAGGAATGTCTATTTCTTACTGTGATATCTCAACTGGAGAACTATATACAACCGAAACAACTGAAAATGATCTTTATGAAACTGTCATAAATGAAATCGTAAAAATTGGTGCAAGAGAAGTCATCATAAATCAGTCTTTTGCTGATGCTTATGGCGAAGACCAAATTAGCGATTCTATCGACGGTTATCTTTATGTGCAGAATGACTCGTATTACACAGAAAAGTCGGCCAAAGACGCAATTCTGGCCCAATTTAATACTATTTCACTTACGGGTATTGGTCTTGACTTTAGAAAATATTCAATTTTGTCTCTTGGAGCATTATTGACATATTTACTTGAAACACAAAAACACAGCTTAAAACAATTGACCTATTGTCAATTTTATGAAATTGGTAAATTCATGTCCCTAGATAAATCCACTTTGAGAAATTTGGAAATAACTGAGACATTATATGATAAAAAAATACAAGGCTCTTTACTTGGCGTTCTTGATAAAACCCATACTGCTATGGGTTCAAGAAAGATGAAACAATGGCTAAGAGAACCTTTAAACAATGTAGATGATATAAATTTAAGATTAGATGCTGTAGAAGAATTAACTACTGAAATAGTCTTACATAATAATATAACAGATTCACTAAAACAGATTTATGACTTCCAACGATTGGCTGGCAGAATAGCTTCTGGCAATGCCAACGGCAAAGATATGATTGCACTAAAAAACTCAATATTTGTGCTTCCAGAGATAAAATCTAACCTTGAATACACGAATTCACAGCTTTTACATAGAATCAACAATGAAATATGCGATTTAAGTGATATATTCAATCTTATAGACAATGCTATCTGCGACGAACCGCCTTTTGGAATAAAAGAAGGCTCATTAATCAAAGAAGGGTATTCAGAAGAACTTGACCAACTAAAGTTCTCAATCAAAGACGGAAAACAGTGGATCGCAAATCTTGAAAATGCAGAGAGAGAACGTACTGGAATTAAAAAGTTGAAAGTAGGATATAACAGAGTTTTTGGTTATTATCTAGAAATAACAAGATCTAATTTTGATTCAATTCCTGAGAACTACATAAGAAAGCAAACTTTATCTAATTGTGAAAGGTTTATTACTCCGGAGCTTAAAGAAATGGAAAGCACAGTTCTCAACGCTGAAACCAAGATTAATAATTTGGAATACACTTTATATGTTGAGTTTAGAAACACTATACAAAATTACATAAAAGAAATGCAAAGCACTTCCCAGGCAATTGCCCAACTTGATGTTCTTTGCTCTTATGCTGAAGTAAGCGCTAAGTTAGGATATGTAAAACCTCATATAGACAATACTTTTGAACTACAAATAGAAAAAGGCAGACATCCCGTCATTGAACAGATGATAAGTAATGGACTATTTGTGTCAAATGATACCTATATAAACAACAGTGATACCAGTATGTTGCTAATAACTGGACCTAATATGGCAGGTAAATCAACTTATATGAGACAGACCGCATTAATCGTGCTAATGGCTCAATCGGGTTGTTTTGTGCCTTGTGAATCAGCTAGAATAGGTGTTGTCGACAGAATATTTACTAGAATAGGGGCTTCTGATAATTTATCTCAAGGTCAATCGACATTCTTTGTAGAAATGAGTGAACTTGCATATATTTTGAACTGTTCAAAAGACCGAAGTTTGATTATTCTCGATGAAATTGGACGAGGAACAAGCACTTACGATGGTCTATCCATTGCATGGGCTGCTGTGGACTATTTATGTAATGAAAAAGCTCATATTCGAACATTGTTTGCAACTCACTACCACGAACTGACAACCCTTGAAGATGAAAAATTTGGTGTAAAAAACCTAAATGTTGATGTTGCAGAAGAAAATGGAAACATAGTATTTTTGCATAAGATAGTTGAGGGTTCTGCAAGCAGAAGTTATGGTATTCACGTTGCTAAACTAGCAGGTATACCTCATGCATTACTAGAAAATGCGGAACAAAAACTTGCCAACCTTGAAAACAACAAGAATAGTGACAATATAAATTCATATGCAAACACAAATAATAAGGCTAAACAACCTGTTTTGAATGAACAAATTTCCTTGTTTAATTTAGGACCAGATCCTGTTGTTGAGAAGATAAAAGCCCTAAACTTAATGGAAATCACACCATCACAAGCTATAAAAATTCTTGAGGAGTTAAAGGAATCTATAGATGATTAAAGTTTTAGAGAAAAATATTGCAGACAAAATAGCTGCAGGAGAAGTAATCGAACGTCCAATTTCCATAGTAAAGGAACTTGTGGAAAACGCCATAGATGCTGGCGCAAATTCCATTGTAGTGGAAATCAAAAATGGTGGGAAATCATATATAAGAATTACAGATAACGGTTGTGGCATTGAAAATGATCAGGTTGAAACCGCTTTTCTACGTCATGCAACTAGCAAAATTGTAAGTGCAGCAGACCTGGACTCTATAGAAACTCTTGGATTTAGAGGTGAGGCACTAGCAAGCATTGGTGCAGTTACTCATACTGAACTGATAACAAAGACAAAAGACAATACCATTGGCACAAAGTTGCTTATACATGGTGGGACAGTTATACAAAATCAAGGAATCGGTTGTCCTACTGGCACAACAATTGTGGTTACAGACCTTTTTTATAACACACCCGCAAGGTTGAAGTTTCTGAAATCTGATTCTGCCGAAAGCAGTTTGATTATCGACTTTATTTCGCAGATGGCATTAGCATACAAGGATATTAAGTTTAGATTTATCAATAATGATGATATAGTTTTCTCAACTATGGGTAATGGCAACAGATTCAACACTATTTTATCAGTATATAAACAAAAGGAATTGGAAAATTTGGTTCCTGTAAGTTACAATGAGGGTGATAATTCTTTGGAAGGGTATATTTCTACGCCAGCTTTTAGCAAAACTACAAAGAGAAGTCAAATTTTCTTTGTAAATGGAAGAGTAGTCAACAGTAAAATACTTGAAAAGGCAGTTATAGAAGGGTACAAAGAGAGACTTTTTGATGGTCGTCATCCGATAACTTTCTTGTTTTTGCATACTTCTCCATATGACCTTGATGTGAATATTCATCCAAATAAAAAAGAAGTTCGCTTTGACAAGGAAAACGATATAATTGATTTTGTAAGTAAGGGAATAAAAGAAGCTCTTGGAACAAAAGAAGCTGTAATAGAAATAAAAGATATTTTCCGAGAAAAAACAATAGAAATGAAACCGGAAGAAAAACAAGGTAACATAAAAGAGTTATTGTCAACCAAAAGGGAACACGGCGTTATTTTACCTCCAAAAGTATCTGATGACACTTCCGTTGTGAAAGATTCAACTATAAGTTATCAACTTCCACAAAAGGTTACCATTGATAAACCATTATTGACACCATTTGATTTTGATGATATTACTATAACCGGTTCCATATTTGGCACATATATTACTGCAACTGACGAAAAGAACTTCTATTTAATTGATCAACATGCTGCTCATGAAAGAATTTTTTACGAGAAACTTGTTACGGAATATGAAAACTCAACAAAAGCTAGACAACCTATTTTGATTCCTATTATAATGGAAGTATCCTTATCTGTGAAAGAAAACAGTTTTTCATGGCTAAATTCACTTAATAATATGGGATACACTATTGAAGACTTTGGTCAGAACTCCTATATAATTAAGGAAATACCTACATATATGGATATTTCAGAAGCTGAGGAATTTGCCAAAACTTTTGTAGAAGAAATTAATGAAAATACAGATTTAAAAAACCATGTTATAATAAATAAACTTATAACTAAATCTTGTAAAAGTGCTGTCAAAGCTCATGACTATCTATCAATGGAGGAAATAAATGCTTTGATAAAGGATTTATCTAAGTGTGTAAATCCATTTTCATGCCCACATGGCAGACCAACATTTATAAAATTATCAAATTACGAAATAGAAAAGATGTTTAAAAGAGTATAATTATGAATAGAAATATTATTATTATTGCCGGACCTACGGCCGTTGGTAAAACTAAATATGCAATAGATACTGCATTAGCATTTAATGGAGAAATTGTCTCCTGCGATTCTATGCAACTGTATAAATATATGGATATTGGAAGTGCAAAACCTACTGCTGTTGAACAGTCATTGGTTAAGCACTATTTAGTAGATGAAATAGATCCTACTACGGCTTTTTCAGTTGCGCAATACCAGAAGATGGCTAAGGATGCAATAGAAGAAATCTTTTCCAAAGGTAAAACCCCTGTCATTGCAGGTGGTACGGGACTTTACTTGAATTCATTAGTATACGATATGGATTTTAGTACGCCTCCTAGAGAAGATCAGTTTAGAAAAACTCTATTTGAAGAAGCTGAACTTTTTGGTGCAAACTATATTTATGAAAAGTTAGAGAAAGTCGATCCAATTTCTGCGCAAAGACTACATCCTAACAATGTGAAAAAAGTTATTAGGGCGCTGGAAGCAGCCGAAGAGGGTGTTCCTCTAAAAGATTTTACTAAATGTTGTCAAATGACAAAAGACTATGATGTGCAATTAGTTGGCCTTACGAGAAATAGGGAAGAACTCTACGATAGAATTAACAGACGTGTTGATATACTAATAGATATGGGACTTTTAGATGAAGTTAAATCCCTTTTGGAGATGGGACTTGATGAAAATGACATTTCCATGAAAGGTATAGGCTATAAGGAAATAATTGGCTATTTTAATGGTTTATATGCTTTAGAAGATGCAATTGACCTTGTAAAGAAAAACACCCGCCATTATGCCAAGCGACAGTTGACTTGGTTTAAACGATATAAGGAAATGCAATGGTTTAATCTTTCTAATTATAATGATGATCAATTGGCTTTGGAGGATATTTTAAAATGGTTGAGAAACAAGTAATAATTCATAACAAAAGTGACAAGCCAGACAATATAGTAAAAAAAGAAAATCAGATTTTTAACGAATGTGCGTCTATCGAGGCTGAATTACCTAAATTTCTTAGAGGCTTTTTTAACTATCTAAAAGGTAATGTTTTGCCTATGACCAGACTTGCATACACTCACGATATTAGATTTTTTTGCAATTATTTAATCAATGAAACTGATTTGACTGAGGCAAAGAGCACAGATCAGATAAAACTATCTGATTTTGAAAATATAAAAGCAGTAGATATAAACATTTTTATAGATTATTGTAGAAAATATAAAGTTGAAACAGAAAAAAATATTTATATGTATGAAAACAATAATAAGACTTTGGCTAGAAAAAAATCTTCGATTTCAGTAATGTTTAAGCACCTTTATAGAGACGAATTGCTGAGCAAAAATATCACTGACGGCTTTGACCCCATTAGAGTTCCAAAGGCTGGAGAAAAGGAAATTAAAGCACTTCAGGACAATGAGGTAATGATAATGCTTGATGCTGTAACCAACGGAACAAGTTTGACAAAACATGAACACTCTTACTGGGAAAAGACAAAGAAAAGAGACAAAGCCATTCTTGTTTTATTTTTGACTTATGGCTTAAGATTATCTGAATTACAACAGTTAAATATTTCATCTTTTAATTTTTCGAGAGGTGAATTTAAGATATATAGAAAACGTGGTAAGGAATCAATTATGCCTATGAACGACTCAGTTACCATGGTAATAAATGATTATATAGATAATGAGCGAAGCAGTGAAGATGGTGTTTCGCCAGAATTTAAGGACGCACTTTTTCTTTCTTTGCAGTGCAAAAGAATGACCGAAAGACAAATTCGTGAACTTGTAAAAAAATACACTTCCATAGCATTGCAAACAAGTAGGAAAGCCGGTTACAGTCCACATAAACTTAGGGCAACTGCGGCTACAAGCTTGATTGGACGAGGAAATTCTATCTTTGATGTACAAGCACTTTTAGATCACGAACAGGTAACAACAACTCAGCTTTATGCAGCACACAAGGCAAATGTAAAGAGAGACTTAGTTAATGATATGGAATGGGAAATTGAAAGGACTGAAAAATAACTATGAATTATACTAGAGATTTGTTAATAGAACAATTTAATATTGATCCAAAGGTTTTGGATTTCGTTAATTCCTCGGAAATTCAAATAAACGATGAATTTAAAAAACTTGATGACATAATGGCATATAATCAATACAAGGTTTTGGCGGCTCTTCAAAAGAACAAAATAAGTGATATGCATTTTGGATGGAATACGGGCTACGGTTATGACGATCCTGGCAGAGATGCTGTTGAACGTGTTTACTCTGATATTTTCAACACAGACGCCGCTTTGGTCAGAACTACTATTGTTAACGGAACTCATGCCCTTGCTATAACTTTAATAGGTTGCCTTAGACCTAGCGATGAGCTTATCTACTGCACTGGTGGTCCTTATGACACTCTCGAAGAAGTTATCGGAATAAGAGGTGAGGGTAAAGGCTCTCTAAAAGAATACGGCATTTCATATAAGCAAGTCGAGCTAAAAGAAGATGGTTCTATTGACCTTGAAGGGTTAAAAAATGCTATTTCAGACAAGACTAAAATGGTATCCGTTCAACGAGCTACTGGCTATGGATGGCGAAAAGCTATTACAATCGACCAAATTAGGGAAGTAACTACTTTTGTTCACAATATAAATCCGGATATAATATGTATGGCCGACAATTGTTATGGTGAATTTCTTGATATTTTAGAACCTACAAACGTTGGAATTGACATAATGGCAGGCTCTCTAATAAAGAATCCTGGTGGTGGTCTTGCTCTTGCCGGTGGATATGTTGTAGGCAGAAGTGACCTTATTGAAAAGGTTTCTTATAGAATGACTTGCCCTGGTATTGGTGGCGAATGTGGTCTTACTTTTGGTCAAACCAGAGGAATCTTGCAAGGACTTTTTATGGCTCCAAAAGTTGTAAACGGCGCAGTGAAAGGGGCTATTCTCTGTGGCAAGGTTTATGAAAACTTAGGCTATGAAATATGTCCAAAGACTGATGATGTAAGAAGTGACATTATTCAAGCTATAAAACTTGGATCACCTGAAGCTGTGGTGGCTTTTTGTGAGGGAATTCAAGGGGCAGCACCTATTGATGCTCACGTTACACCGGTTCCTTGGGATATGCCTGGGTATGAATCCGAAGTTGTTATGGCAGCTGGAGCTTTTGTCCAAGGCTCATCAATTGAGCTTAGTGCAGATGCACCAATCAGACCGCCTTATAACGTATATTTTCAAGGTGGCTTAACATATGAACATTCAAAGTTTGGGGTTATTAAATCATTAAATCAATTATATACAAAGGGGATAATAAAGGAAATACATTAACATTAGTTATTTCAAGGGGTAAAAGATATGAAGAAATTAGACAAAGAACAAAGGGAAGCAAAAAAGCAAGAGTTCAAGGGGAACATGCACGAAACAAAGATGGAAGTAAAGAGTAACCTTAAAGCGGAATCGCGTAAAAAGGTTGTTATTTCTATGTTAAAATTATCATTATTATTAATCATTGTAATTGGAATACCGCTATATATATACTTTTTTCAGCGTGATTTAATTATGCAATTCAAATCATTCGACGACATTCTAGCTTTTCTCAATAAATACAAAACTGAGAGTATTCTTGTATATATAGGATTGCAAATCCTTCAAATTATTATAAGTATTATCCCAGGTCAGGCTTTTCAATTCGCCGCGGGATATTTATATGGTTTTCTTCCAGGCATATTATTTTCTATTATAGGAGCATTACTGGGAACAACCATGTCTTTTTATTTAGCCAAATTTCTTGGAAAAGATGCGATGCATCTTATGTTTGGTGAGGAAAAGATGACTTATTTTATCAACCGACTAAACAGTAAGAAATCATACGTTATTGTTTTCTTAATATACTTGATTCCAGGGCTTCCAAAAGATCTAGTAAGTTATGCGGCTGGTGTTTCTGAAATCAAAATAAAACCATTTCTATTTCTTTCTTTGATTGGAAGAATCCCCGGAATGTCAGGAAGTCTATTGATTGGGCATTTCTATAATACTGGAACTTATGGCGGCATACTAATAGTGGGGACTATAACTTTTCTATCTATACTACTCTGTATTTTCTTTAAGAAGCCATTGTCACGATATATCGACAATTTATATGCAAAGATAAAATAAATAGACCTTTCTGAACATTTGTTCTAAAAACTGTTGACAAAGAACATGTATTCTGCTATTATAAATAAAAGAACACATGTTTAGAGAGGTGAACGTTATGACACATAATAAGAAATATATAATAAAGTCCAAATTTAGATTCACAGTTTTTATGGTAATTGTACTTTTGTGCATATCAGGGTTATTATCCACGATATTTGCTAACAGTTTAACAGAACAACAATACCAACAAATTGAAGTCACATATGGCGACACTTTATGGTCAATAGCTGAATCATATATGCCAACTGACCAAGACATAAGAAAATCCATTTATGAAATCACTAAACTTAACCAAGTTAGTGCTGATACCTTACAATCTGGACAAACTTTACTTATTCCTGTCTATACTGAGTAAATAGCCATTTTTGAATGTTTTGGCAAGGATGTACTTGTCGACGGGTATAAATAAAATCGCTTAAAACGTAAAATAGAGCCTCGGTTTTTGGCCATGTTTTACAGTAATTTGCGTAAGGACAAGTAGCAGTGTAAATCATCTAAAAACTTTAATATAGAATAAAACCATAGCATGATATAGTATGATAATGAGTAATCAATAAAAAAATGCGTTAAATAATATAGCGGATATAATATCAGAAGATACTACGGAAAGTTATAATAGAAAAGTAACAAAAGATAATTATATAAAACTGGGGCATAACTAAATAACTATATTATAATAAATAATTAATAGAATAAAAAATTATACAATGTTATAATTGCGTGGAAACATCATAAAGGGTTAAAAGACTGATTTTAAGGTGTTTCCTGATTTAATAGATGAAAACTATTCCCAAAATTATGTTTTTAGGAATAGTTATAGCTATTTCAAAAGGACTATTTTCATAGCCCCTTTTCATATAAAGTATGATTTGCATATATCAAATTTATACAGTTTTGCAATTTGGATTTGGTCTAGCTTTTTTAATAGCAGCAACTCGTTCTAGCGCTGCATTATATAAAACTTTTTCATCCTCTGTTTCTGGTGCATATGATGGTACACTTTGAGGTCTACCTGTTTTATTCATACATACCATTGTAAAATGTGCCGATAGCGCAATTTCTGCGCCATGGCTGGATTCCATGTCTTCGGATTCAACTTCAACATAAACATCCATCGATGTGTTGCCCACATAGACTACCGAAGCTGTGCAGGTCACCAAAGCACCTACAAAAATTGGTAGATGAAACACTAGCTCATCTACTCTAGCAGTTACACAGTTCCCTTTTGCATATTTCATTGCACAAGCTCCCGCTGCAGTATCCATAAATTTCATTATTTCTCCGCCATGTACATTACCGGCAACATTTGCCTGATGTGGTAACATTACTTGGCTCATTACTAATTTATATCTTGTATTCATATTCTGTTCCCCCTCTAATTCTTATATTAATTTTAAGTTCTATATTATTCCGAACAATATAAAACCTATTGTGTTTATTGCAAAATTCGCAAACATATGAACCATCCATGATGAATATATGTTATTGTTTTTTTCATTTAGATAGTTAAATATCATTGCCCCTGCCACTAATCCAATCATAGCAAGTAAGAAAACCATTATGGAGAACCAACCCACCATCATCCATATATGATACATGGCGAAAACAACTGAGCTGAACACATATGCCCTTTTTCTTCCTACTAAATTCTTTAGTGTTAAAAAAGCAAATCCTCTAAAGAAGAATTCTTCTAACAGTGAGTTTGCAAAGGATATGTAAATGGCAACAAAGACAAAATTATTACCTGTTACACCGATGTTTTCTGTTAGTGACTCAGTTATTCCAGAAAAGTCGAAAACTCCTCTAAACAGAAAATATGAGCCTAATATCACTGCGTATACAGCTAGACCAAGACAAAATGATGCTAAAAATCCCTTTTTGTTTGGTGTTAAAAGCTGTTTAATAGAAAAATCCCTGTCAATAAACGAATAAATAATTGGGCTACCTAGAAATAAAACAATTTTAATTAATGATTTTATCCCATAGGTTGGTCTAATTATTCCATCAACAATAGCCATAAAGATAACACAAATAATTATAAGTGTCAATATAGTTATTACCTTGTTTTTTTGTTTCATTATTGTATCCCCTATCTCCCACTCCAATTGCTAAACATAAGTTATTGGCATAGATAACTCAGCTGGTAATTTTGTGTCCTTATTTCCCTTTGCTGAATTAATTTGCCATTGCGTTAAAAAACGGGCTTTTGAAAGATCAGTATTTCTTATATTTACATCTCTCATATCAGCACCAAGAAAAATTGTAGAATCAAGAGAACAGCCTTCCAGATTGGAAGCTATAAGGTAAGCTCCCGAAAAATCTTCGCCATCTAAATTGCTGCGACCAAAATCCTTTCCAAATAAGATTTTAGGCTCACCTTTTGGTTGAACTATTTCTTTTAGCTCCGAATATACTATCTTGTGATATTTTTCAAGTTCCAGTTTTGCCAGCTCTTTTGGGGACAAGTTTGTTAGGACTTCAATTTCGTCGGATAACTCCTCCAAATCAGCCTGTTTTAGATACCAAAGCATCTGATTTAACTGTTGCATAATATTAAATACCAAGAACATTTCCTGAGCAATTTCAGGGGTTTTGGACCAATTCAGTCCCTTATATAAAGCTGTAACCTTCTGCCCTGCCCCAAAACAATCAAATGATAAGCAACCCTTCATCTCTTTTGAAACCAATTCACTGTGTATTTTACATTTAAAATACTCATCCATATTTTTACATGGCAGTCCAGCGTCTTTGTCATATGGGAAACCATCAACTTTTGCAAAAAATAGAGATACACAACATAGGCCACAACAATTTTCACAGTCAATTTTTAAATTTTTCATAAACTCTTTCCTTAAAACAATAGGCTATCTCCAGCCGAAGATAACCTATTGTAACTTATTTCTATTACCTTATTTCTGCTATTCCGCAGGAAACTATTTAAAATATTCTACTGCAGATTTAAACATTTCCATGTCAAATGTACCTGGAACGTTTTTGTATAATCCATTGCCAATTCTTTCTGAGTGTCCCATTTTGCCTAGAATTCTTCCATCTGGTGAAATTATTCCTTCTATTGCAGCAAATGAACCATTTGGATTAAATTGAACATCACTTGTAGTGTTTCCATCTAAATCCACATATTGAGTTATTATTTGTCCA
Organism: Anaerovoracaceae bacterium; assembly: GCA_036660615.1. Lineage (GTDB taxonomy): Bacteria > Bacillota > Clostridia > Peptostreptococcales > Anaerovoracaceae > JAVXAG01. The sequence continues at coordinate 14,622 of JAVXAG010000003.1, read as the reverse complement.
TTTTTAGCCAATTCCTTAATAAGATTTGGATCAGCTATGAACCTTCCCTCTCCATGTGAAATTGGAACAGTATATATATGTCCAGGTTTTGTGTTTGCTAACCATGGCGATTTGTTAGAAGCTATTCGAGTCCTAACGAGTTTTGATTGGTGACGAGCAATTTCATTGAAAGTTAGAGTTGGACAGTTTTCGTCAGTATCAACAATCTTTCCATAAGGAACCAAACCTAATTTAATTAAAGCTTGGAAACCGTTGCAAACACCTGCCATTAAGCCATCTCTATTATCAATTAAATCAGTTACAGCTTCTTTTATTTCAGTATTTCTAAAGAAAGCAGTAATGAATTTGCCTGAACCATCAGGTTCATCACCTCCAGAGAAACCACCTGGAATAAATATAATTTGTGATTCTCTGACTTTTGCTGCAAAATCCTCAACAGATTTAGCAACAGATTTAGCTGATAAGTTGTTTATAACAAATATCTCAGGTTCTGCACCAGCATCTCGAAATGCCTTTGCTGAATCGTATTCACAGTTTGTACCTGGGAATACTGGAATTAGAACCTTTGGAGTTTTAATCTTTTCCTTAGCGTGAAGTTTTTTCTTCGATTCATAAGTGAAAGTTTCAACTTCTTCCTGCTGTGATTTTATATTACAAGTATAGATTGATTCCAGCTTGTTTTCATATGTCTGTGTTAACTCGTCTAAAGTAACAGAGTCGTTACCCAGAGAAATCTTCTTATCCGAAACAGTTCTGCCAAGTACCTTACAGTCTACTAAATCATTGCAATTGCAAGTGATTGCATCATCTGTAAGTTCAAGAATAAATGAACCATATGCATATTCGAACAGTTCTTTCCCTGAGATTTTGTCATCATATTCAAATCCCAGTTCATTACCAAGGCACATTTTTAGAACAGCTTCCGCTATTCCGCCAAAAGTAGGTGTATAGCCACTTATGGCTTTACCTGAACTAATCAATTCATTAACTATATTATATACTTTGATTAAACCTTCCCCTGTTGGCAAACCTTCGTGGTCAGCACTAGGAGTTAACATAATAACTTTATGGTTAGCACTCTTAAAATCAGGTGAAATAATGTTTTTCATCTCTTCCGTAGTAACTGCAAAAGATACTAATGTTGGAGGAACATTTATGTCCTCAAAAGTTCCACTCATAGAGTCTTTTCCACCAATAGCTGCGATTCCCAGTTCTTTTTGGGCTTTGAAAGCACCTAAGATTGCAGCCAAAGGTTTCCCCCATCGTTTGCCATCTCTCATAGGTTTTTCGAAATACTCTTGGAACGTTAAATACACATCTTCAAACTTTGCACCCGTTGCAATCAGCTTGGATACAGATTCGACTACTGCCAAATATGCACTGTGATATGGGCTGTTTATTGCTATATATGGGTTGTATCCCCATGCCATCATAGAGCAAGTTGTAGTATGTTTTTTCTCTACAGGAATCAAATTGACCATTGCTTGGATTGGAGTTCGCTGTTTTTCACCACCAAATGGCATCAATACCGTTCCTGCACCAATAGTCGAGTCGAACCTTTCAGAAAGGCCTCTCTTTGAGCAAACATTAATGTCACCCACTAGTTTTTTATAGTCACCCTTAAAGTCCTCAAATTCGCCTTTTTCAAAAGCTGTATGCATTGGAATTTCAATGTCAATATGCTTTTCAGCACCATTGGAATCCAAGAATTCTCTGGAAATATTGACTATTTTGTTTCCATTCCACTCCATTGTCAAATACGCTCTATCTTTTACTTCAGCTACTATAGAAGCCTCAAGATTTTCACCCTCAGCTAGTTTGCAGAATTTGTCTACATCTTCTTTTGCAACGACTACTGCCATTCTTTCTTGTGATTCACTAATAGCTAGTTCTGTACCATCAAGACCATCATATTTCTTTGGAACAGCATTCAAGTTTATTTCAAGTCCATCAGCAAGTTCGCCTATTGCAACAGAAACACCGCCAGCACCAAAGTCATTACATCTCTTTATTAGCTTTGCAGCTACTTCGTTTCTAAATAATCTTTGTAATTTTCTCTCCTCAGGAGCATTTCCTTTTTGAACTTCTGCCCCACAAGTTTCCAGTGATTCAAGAGTATGGGATTTGGAGGAACCAGTTGCACCACCGCAACCATCTCTTCCGGTTTTTCCACCAATTAGGATTACAATATCACCATCTATCGGTCTTTCTCGTCTAACATTTATTGCAGGAGCAGCACCGACTACTGCGCCGATTTCCATACGTTTTGCAACATATCCGTCGTGATAAATTTCATCTACCTGTCCAGTGGCCAATCCTATTTGATTGCCATAAGAACTGTAACCGTTTGCAGCAGTAGTAACTATCTTTCTTTGAGGAAGTTTTCCCTTCAGCGTCTCAGAAACCGGTTTTAGTGGATCAGCAGCACCAGTTACTCTCATTGCAGAATAAACGTAGCTTCTTCCCGAAAGAGGATCTCTAATTGCACCACCAACACAAGTAGCCGCGCCACCAAATGGCTCTATTTCCGTTGGATGATTATGTGTTTCATTCTTAAATAACAACAACCATTGCTCTGTATTTCCATCAACGTTTACGTCAATTTTCACTGTGCAAGCATTGATTTCTTCCGATTCATCTAATTTTGTCATTGCGCCTTTTGACTTTAAATACTTTGCTGCAATTGTGCCAATATCCATTAGATTGATTGGTTTGGTTCTTCCAATTTCTTTCCTAGTTTCAATATAATCATCATAAGTCTTTTGAACTGTTGGATCAGAAAATTTGACACTATCAATAGTCGTATTAAAAGTAGTGTGTCTGCAGTGATCCGACCAGTATGTATCTATTACTTTGATTTCTGTAATAGTCGGATTTCGCTTTTCACTCTTAAAATAGTCTTGGCAGAATTGAATATCTGCAAGATCCATAGCAAGACCATATTCTCCAATAAAGTCGGATAACTGTTCTTCCGTCAACTGACAAAAGCCATCCAATGTTTTTACAGTAGTTGGGATTTCATAATCAACTTTTAAAGTAGAATATTCGTCAAGAGATGCTTCCCTTGCCTCTACAGGATTTATTACATATTTCTTTATTTCTTCTACGTCATTTGGAGTCAATGGGCCAGAAAGCATATATACTTTGGCAGTTTTTACTGTAGGTCTTTCCCCTTTTGAGATAATTTGAATGCATTCTGCAGCTGAGTTTGCACGCTGGTCAAACTGTCCAGGTAAATACTCTACTGCAAATACAAAGTCACTGGTTGATAAATCAACTTTATCCTTTGCCATATCTACTTGTGGCTCAGAAAAGACTGTGGTTACTGCATAGTCAAACAATTCTTTATCAAGGTTTTCTACATCGTACCTATTGACAACACGTAGTTCTTTCAGCCTGTTTATCTGTAGCAATTTTGTAATGTCATTTTTCAGAGACTTTGCTTCATTTGCAAATTCGGACTTTTTTTCCACGTAAATTCTGTAAACCATTATTTTACCTCCAATGCTTTAAGCGCGTTTTGACCAATGTCATTTCTATAATAAGCGTCTTTAAAAGTAACTTTTTTTACTGATTCATAAGCTTTGTTAATGGCTTCATTAATGTTTTTACCACGTTCAGTAACTCCCAGAACACGTCCGCCATTAGTAAGTAACTTGCCATTTTCAATCTTTGCACCAGCTACATAAACATCATTGACATCATTTGGAATAGTAATTTCAAAGCCCTTTTCATAACTAGTTGGATAACCGGCAGATGCCATAACAACACAACAAGCCGCATCATCAGCAAAGTCAACCTTGGCTTTATCCAGAGTCCCATTGGAAACATGGATCATAATTTCCATTAAATCACTATCCAAAAGTGGTAAAACCACTTGAGTTTCAGGATCTCCAAATCTACAATTGTATTCTATTACTTTTGGTCCTTGTGATGTAAGCATTAAGCCAAAGTATAAACATCCGGAAAAGCTTCTATTTTCAGCATTCATAGCTTCCATTGTTGGAATAAAAATGGTTTCCATACATTTGTCAGCTATTTCTTTTGTATAATATGGATTAGGTGCGATTGTACCCATTCCACCTGTATTTAATCCCTTGTCTCCATCTAAAGCTCTCTTATGATCCATAGATGAAACCATTGGAATCAATGTTTTTCCATCTGTAAAAGAAAGTACCGATACTTCAGGGCCAGTTAAAAATTCTTCGATAACCACTTGATTGCCACTGTCACCAAAGACTTTGTCCTCCATCATAGAGTGGACTGCATTCTTGGCTTCCTCAATAGTTTCAGCAATAATTACGCCTTTTCCAAGAGCCAAACCATCAGCCTTTACAACTACTGGAATCTTGCCACTATCAAGGTATGCTAGTGCTTTGTTCATATCAGTAAATGATGCATAACCGGCAGTAGGAATTTTATATTTTTCCATCAAATCTTTTGAAAACACTTTGCTTCCTTCGATTATTGCAGCAGCTTTCTTAGGGCCAAAGCAAGGTATATTTTTTCCTTCAAGCAGGTCGACAAGTCCTAGAACCAGTGGATCATCAGGTGCAACAATTGCAAAGTCAATTGCCTTTTCTGTGGCAAAACTTACGATCTTATCAAGTTCTTTGGCGCCTATATCCACACAAGTTGCATCTTTTGCTATACCACCGTTTCCAGGCAAAGCAAATATTTCCGAAACTAAAGGACTTTTCTTAATTTTTTTGATGATAGCATGTTCTCTGCCACCACCTCCGACAACTAGTACTTTCATAATTATATTCTCCTATTTTAGTGATGGAACAATCTAAGTCCAGTAAATACTGCAACCATTCCATACTTATCGCAAACTTCAATAACATTGTCATCTCTAACAGAACCGCCAGGCTCAGCAATATATGAAACTCCACTCTTTGCAGCTCTTTCAATATTATCACCAAATGGGAAAAAAGCATCGCTTCCAAGAGAAACTCCTGTTATTGTATCAAGATATTCTCTTTGTTCTGCCTTTGTAAAAGGTTCTGGCTTTTGAGAAAACAATGTCTGCCAAACTCCATCTTTTAGCACATCTTCCCATTCATCAGAAATATATGTGTCGATTGTATTATCTCTATCAGGTCTTTTAACCGTTTCTAAGAAAGGTAAATCAATTACTTTTTTATGTTGTCTTAAGTGCCAAATATCGGCTTTATTTCCAGCTAGTCTTGTACAGTGAATCCTTGATTGTTGACCAGCACCAACGCCAATGGTCTGTCCATCTTTTGCAAATGCAACAGAATTTGATTGAGTATATTTTAATGTAATTAATGCAATAATTAAATCTCTTTTGGCTTCATCTGACAACTCTTTATTTTTTGTTGCGAAATCATTTAATAAATCAGCTGTAATTAAAAAGTCATTTCGTTTCTGTTCAAAAGTAATTCCAAATACTTGTTTTCTCTCGATTTCCTCTGGTACATATGAAGGGTCAATCTGAACAATATTATAGTTTCCTTTTTTCTTTGACTTAAGTATCTCCAAAGCTTTTTCTGTATAACCCGGAGCAATAATACCATCAGAAACTTCCCTTTTTATAATGGTAGCAGTCGTTTCATCACAAATATCACTTAATGCAATCCAGTCACCAAATGAGGACATTCTATCAGTTCCTCTTGCTCTTGCATAAGCCATAGCAAGTGGAGATTCGTCAAGACCTTCTATATCATCGACAAAACAAGCTTTTTTTAGAGTATCGCTCATTGGAATTCCAACAGCCGCTGCCGTTGGACTGACGTGTTTAAAAGAAGTTGCAGCTGGAAGTCCCAAACTGTCTTTAATTTCTTTTACTAATTGCCAACTGTTAAAGGCATCTAGGAAATTTATATATCCTGGCTTGCCATTTATTATTTTCACTGGCAAATCCGAACCATCTGCCATTAAAATCATCGATGGTTTTTGGTTGGGGTTGCACCCGTATTTTAATTCAAATTGCTTCATATACTCCTCCTATTTATTCTTATTAATTAATCTATTTTCAACTTTATTTGTATTCAAATCTATATATCTCACATAAAGAGATATTTTGTTATTATCATCAAGATTGTGCCAAATTTCATTTGTAAAATCGTCGATATCGTTTGGAATTTCAACTCTTTCTGGTTCACCCTGAAAAGTAGGTATTGGATTTCCATCTTTGACATATGTATGAATAAAATGGCCAACCCCCGACAAACTTTTATATGAGAAATAGAATCTATTACAAGCAGTACCTTCAGGATCTGCACTTTTCAAAATGCTCATTTTGTATGAAAAATCATCAGCTGAAAAGTCTAGAATACCGCTTACTCTAGGTGTCCAGTTAGGACCATCTGGTTCAAATTCTCTTGTATCCAAAGCTGATTCAAAGGTTTTGTTCACCTTTAAATCATTATAAATTGTGTCAGTTTGATCGCCGTTTGTGACAATTAATTTATTTTCATATTCTCTTATAGGATAATAAATTATCAAAGAAGGATCTTCCACTTTTGACTCATCAAAAGGTTTAATCATCAAATTGTTGCCTTTTTCCACGAAAACTCTGTTTCTACTGTTTTCGCTTCTACCCATAATAAAATATGCAATGGCAGCTTTTGTGCTGTCTTTAGTTTTTCCTATAATAATCCCTCTACCTACATAAGAATTGCCTTGGATTATATCTTTTATAGGTTTTGTTTCATAAATATTCATTATTCTTCTTTACCTTTCAGTAATTCTTTTGATATTTGTTCTACTGCTCTTGGAAGTATAATCCATTCTGCTTGCTCCATAACTCTCTTTTGCAAGGTTTCTGGAGTATCTCCTTCCATTACAGGAACTGGTCTTTGTGCAATTATCTTCCCACCGTCTGGAATTTCATTTACATAGTGGACTGTTGCACCTGTTACTTTAACACCATAATCTAATACTTTCTCGTGAACGTGAATTCCATAGCAGCCTTTTCCTGCAAAAGATGGTATTAATGATGGATGAATGTTTATAATTCTGTTTTCATAAGCCTTAATGAATTTTTCACTAAGTATTTTCATAAACCCAGCAAGGACAACAAGTTCGATACTGTTGTCCTCAAGGTATTTTATTAATTCTTCTTCGTTTTTCATTGTCAAAGCAGTGATATTATGTTCTTCGGCTCTTTTTAATGCAAAAGCTTCTTTGTTGTCAGATACAACAAGAACTATCTGTCCGCTTGAAATTATGCCAGATTTGCTCGCATCAATCAAAGCCTGCAAATTTGTTCCACCGCCAGAAACCAATACTGCAATCCTTGTTCTTAGCATATTTCAACGCCTTCCTGAGATTTTACAACTTCACCCAAAACATATGCATCTTCCCCATTTGCTTTGAGAATTTCCAATGCTTTATCGACATTTTCTTTTGCTAATACTACTGTCATTCCAACTCCCATATTGAAAGTGTTAAACATATCTCTTTCGGATATATTACCTTTTTTAGCAATCAAGTCAAATATAGGAAGAACTCTTACATTTTTCCTAGGAATTTTTACGCCAAAGCCTTTAGGTAAGCTTCTTGGAATGTTTTCATAAAAACCTCCGCCTGTAATATGAGCTACAGCCTTTACAGTAACTTCCTCAAATAAATTTACCATTGCATTTACATAAATCTTTGTTGGTGTTAGAAGAGTTTCACCGATTGATTTGCCATTAAGCTCAGCCAAAGGTGAAGTGATGTCTTCTTTTTCAACATCTAATACTTTTCTTACAAGAGAAAACCCGTTGGAATGAACGCCGGAAGAAGGCAATCCAATGATTACATCACCAGCACAAACGGAATCCTTGTTTAATATCTTTGATTTGTCCACAACGCCTACAGCGAATCCAGCCATGTCATATTCATCTTCTGGATAAAACCCTGGCATTTCAGCTGTTTCGCCCCCTATAAGCGCTGATTTTGATTGAATACAGCCCTCTGCCACGCCTTTTACTATTTCGGCAATTTTTTCCGGGAAATTCTTGCCAACAGCAATATAATCTAAGAAAAATAACGGTTTTGCGCCTACACAAATTATGTCGTTAACACACATAGCCACACAGTCGATTCCAACTGTGTCATGTTTGTCCATGAGAAATGCCATTTTTAGTTTTGTTCCAACACCGTCAGTACCACTTACTAATACTGGTTCTTTAATGTTTTTTATGTCTAGTTCAAATAATCCACCGAACCCGCCTACATCGGAGGTATTGCCAAAAATCATTGTCTTGGCAACGTGTTCTTTCATTAGTTCTACTGCTTTGTACCCTGCAGTAATGTCTACGCCAGCGGCTTTGTAACTTTCGCTAAAACTCTTTTCCATGTCTTACCTCGCTTCACTTATTTTCTTCTCAAATCTATCTTCTTCTATTATTGTTGGTGTTTCTGTTGGGTATACTCCGCTAAAACAAGCTTGGCAGAATCCTTCACCTGGGTTTGCTCCAATTAGCATATTCAAATGATTCATATCCAAATATCCTAAACTGTCTACATCGATAATCTTTTCAATCTCTTTTAATGTATGGTTACAGGCAATCAAATTCTCTTTTGAATCAACGTCTGTGCCATAATAACAAGGGTTTGTAAATGGAGGTGCAGAAGATCTCATATGAACTTCTTTTGCTCCAGCTTCTCTAAGCAAACCAACGATTCTTGCACAAGTAGTACCTCTGACAATAGAATCATCAACCAAAACAACTCTCTTATCTTTTATCGTTTGCGAAACAACGTTCAATTTTATTCTAACCTTGTCTTCTCTAACTTTTTGACCAGGGGCAATAAATGTTCTGCCTATGTATTTGTTCTTTATAAAACCTATTCCATATGGAATTCCAGATTGTCTTGAATATCCTATAGCTGCATCAAGACCTGAATCAGGAACACCGATAACGATATCAGCCTGAACTGGATGTTCCATTGCAAGGCAAGCTCCAGCTTTTAGTCTTGCTTCGTGAACACTTACACCATCAATTACTGAATCTGGTCTAGCAAAATAGATATATTCAAATATACAGCAAGCTCTTGGCCTTTTGTTGCAATGGTCTCTTATAGTTCTAATTCCATTTTTGTCGAAGATTACAATTTCACCTGGTTCTATGTCTCTAATAAACTTTGCTCCTACTGAATCAAGTGCGCATGATTCCGAGGCAACGATATATGTTCCATCTTCTTTTTGTCCATAGCAAAGTGGTCTAAATCCACTTTCATCTCTAACTGCAATTAATTTTGATGGTGACATAGCAACTAATGAATATGCACCTTTTATTGTGTTCATCGCAGCATTTATAGCTTCTTCAATAGAGTCACAAGCCAATCTTTCTCTAGTTATAATATATGAAATTACTTCTGTATCACTAGTCGTGTGAAAAATTGAACCTTTCATTTCTAGTTCTTTTCGTAGTTCTGATGAATTGACCAAGTTGCCATTATGTGCTAGGGCCATTCTTCCTTTTATGTGATTCACAACGATTGGTTGTGCATTTAATCGGTCATTGTTTCCAGTAGTACCATAACGAACATGTCCTACTGCCATATTACCATCGCCTAAACTGTCCATAATTGCAGGTGTAAAGACATCATTTACAAGTCCAAGGTCTTTATAGTGAGTAAGTACCCCATCGTCGTTTACAACTATGCCACAACTTTCCTGACCTCTATGTTGAAGTGCAAATAATCCATAATATGTCGTGCTGGCAACATTCTGTCTTTCTTGACTAAATACACCAAATACGCCACATTCTTCTTTTAAGTTACTCATTCCGTTTCTCCTTCTAAAATATTATTCGCCTAATAAACGCTTCATAACTTCTTGGTATGCATCTTCTACATTTCCAAGGTCTCTTCTAAATCTGTCTTTATCCAATTTTTCATGAGTAACTGAATCCCAGAAACGGCAAGTATCAGGTGAAATTTCATCTGCTAATACGATTTTGCCATCGCTTGTCTTACCAAACTCAAGTTTAAAGTCTATTAATTCAATGTTAACTGCCTTTAGATACTCTGTTAAAATATCATTAATTTTTAGAGCATAATTTGAGATTAACTCTAATTCTTCTTTTGTTGCATACTCCATAGCAAATATGTGATATTCATTTACCATTGGATCGCCAAGATCGTCGTCTTTATAAGAAAATTCAAGAACAGTTTTCTTCATTTTGTAGCCTTCTTCAAGTCCTAATCTCTTAGCAAGTGAACCCGCTGCAATATTTCTAACGATTACTTCAAGAGGAACTATTGTAACTTTTTTTACAACTGTTTCTGTATCATTTAATTCTTCAACATAATGTGTAGGAATTCCCTTTGTTTCAAGCATTCTCATAAGGTGGTTTGTAACACGATTGTTAATAGCGCCTTTTCCTAAGATAGTTCCTTTTTTTAGACCATTAAATGCAGTTGCATCATCTTTATAAGATACAATGCATAAATCTTTGTCTTCTGTTGCGTATACTTTCTTTGCTTTTCCTTCATATAATTGTTCTGCTTTTTTCATAATCTTTTCCTCTTTTCTAAACTATTTGTTAAATTTATCTTCAATATCTTTGTTCTTTGTAAGTACTTTTTGGGCTGCGGCTTTTCTGTTTGCATCTAATTTTTTAGCAAGTTCATCATCACCAACTGCCAAGATTTCAATTGCAAGTAATGCCGCATTTTGTGCACCATCTATAGCTACTGTTGCAACAGGAATACCTCCTGGCATTTGTACTGTCGATAACAATGCATCTAATCCATCAAGTGTAGATGATTTTATTGGAATACCTATTACTGGTAATGTAGTATTTGCAGCGATAGCACCCGCCAAGTGAGCCGCTTTTCCAGCTGCTCCAATAATAACTCCATATCCATTTTTTCTAGCATTTTCTGTAAATTCTTTTACTTCTACAGGTGTTCTGTGGGCTGAATAAACGTGTACTTCGTATGGCACCTCAAATTCGTCCAATGTTGTTATAGCTTTTTCAACTACTGGTAAGTCACTGTCACTTCCCATAATAATTGCAACTTTTTTCATTAATTATTCCTCCTAAAATACAATAAAAGTATATATGATTTACTTTATCACATATACTTTCCATGTCAATATTGGTTCGTAAAAATTAATATTTCTTTGGTATTTTTATTGCATTTATCGACTCAAATAGGCGTTTTTACGAATTATTATTGAATATTATAGTGATATAGTTCGATTATTTGTTTTGGAATGCTAGTTTATCAAGATACCCTTGCATAATCAATACTGCCGCTTGTTTGTCTATTACTTCCTTACGTTTTTTTCTGCTTACATCTGCACTAATTAAAACTTTTTCTGCAATTACCGTAGTAAATCTCTCGTCTTGCCAAACAACTTCTACATCTTGCATTCCAGTGCTTTTTAGCTTATTTTCTAACATCGTTCTAAATTCGTATACTTTTTCTGTCTGTATGCTGTCAGTTCCATTAAGATTTTTAGGCAATCCAACAACTATAGTATCGCAGTTATACTCTTTTACTAAGTCAAGAATTTTGCCTGCATCTTTTCTAATTCCAACTCTTTGCAAAGTCATAAGTCCTTGGGCCGTAATTCCCAGCTCATCACTAAGTGCTATTCCTACAGTTTTATCTCCAACATCAAGTGCTATTTTTCTCATGTACTTCTCCTTGTTTCAAAAATAGGCGGACAAAACTGTCCGCCTATTAACGCTATTTCTTTAAGTAATTTCTTAATATTTCTTCAACTAAATCATCTCTGTCAACGCGGCTTATCATGCCTCTTGCATTGTTATGACTTGTTATATACGAAGGGTCGCCAGATAGAATATAACCGACCATTTGATCAATCCCATTGTAACCTCTCTCTTCTAATGCGCTATAAACAGTTTCCATTATCTCTCTAGTGCTTTTCTGTGTTTTAGTAGCATCAAACATAATTGTGTTTTTGTTATCCATTTTAACGACCTCCTTTTTATACATTATACTATTTTAATAACTCCTCTGCAACCTTAAATGCATCTATAATCTTAGATGGATCTTTTGCTCCGGCTTGTGCCATATCAGCTTTTCCGCCTCCACCGCCACCGCATGCAGCTGCAATTTGTTTTATCATATTTCCCGCGTGGTAACCTTTTTCTAATAAATCATCAGTAATTGATACTAAGAATGTAACCTTTGGTCCATTTACTGTAGCAAAAACCATTGCGATGCCTTTATTATTTGCTTTTATATCGTCTGAAAGTCCTCTTAGGTCGTTAATATTATAGTCTGCAAACTCTTTTGTAATTAACTTTACGCCATTTATTTCTTTTGCGGTTGCAACCATATCATCTATTTCTGAACCCATTGATGATTTTTTGAAATCTTCAAGTTCTTTCTTTGTAGCTTTTAATTCTTCTGCTATTGCGTTTGCCTTTGCAACTACTGCACTTGTATTTGATTTTAGGATATCAGCGATTTGATTAATGGTATCGTCGCTTTCTCTGCTATTTAATAGCACTCCTGTTCCTGTAACTGCTTCTATTCTTCTGACACCAGAAGCCACTCCAGCTTCGCTTAGAATCTTAAATGCACCAATTTGTCCAGTATTTGCAACGTGTGTACCACCACATAGCTCAATACTAAAATCTCCTGCGCTTACTACTCTTACAATGTCACCATATTTTTCGCCAAATAATGCAGTAGCACCTGCGTTTACAGCTTCTTTCATAGACATTTCTCTTGTTGCAACTGGCATAAATTCAGTGATTTTGTCGTTTACTATGTTTTCGACTTCTAATAGTTGTTCTTTTGTAACTGCCTCAAAGTGAGTAAAGTCAAATCTCAAATTGTCTTCGTTTACACTTGAACCAGCTTGTTCAACGTGATTACCAACTACATCTCTAAGTGCTTTTTGCAATAAATGGGTTGCAGTATGATTTCTTGCTGTACTATTTCTCTTATTTACATTTACTATGGCATGTACAGTATCTCCAGTAGCTATTTCTCCTTCTTTAATCAAAACTTTGTGATTGAATATTCCATGAGATTTTGTTACTGCCAGAACTTGACCTTTTCCGTCTTTGGTTAACATAAAACCATTATCGTTACTTTGTCCTCCACCTTCACCATAAAATGGGGTTTTGTCCAAATATATTTTAATTGTATCTCCATTAACTGCTTTGTCTACAGCTTTGCCATCTTTGTAGATAGCCAATATTTTGCACATGTCTTCAGTTTTATCATATCCGGTAAACACTGTTTCTGGAACATCAACTGCTTCTGTAGCCTCTTTCCAACCTTCTTCATCGGAAGATTTTCTACCAGCTCTAGCTTTTTCTTTTTGTTCTTCCATATACTTGTTGAAACTCTCAACATCGGTAGTGCATCCGTTTTCTACTAATATTTCTTCCGTTAATTCTAGCGGAAAACCGTAAGTATCGTAAAGTTTAAATGCCTTTTCAGCTTCTAAAACAGTCTTATTTGCTTTTTTTAGGTCGTCAACAAATTCAAGAATCATTGCTGTTCCTTGGTCAATTGTTGAGGCAAACTTATCTTCTTCAATGGAAATAATTTTCTGGATATAATCTTTCTTCTCAACTATTTCAGGATATGCTTCACCAGAAACTTCTATTACTCTATTTGATAGTTCAACCAAGAATTTGCCTTGAATTCCTAATATTTTGCCATGTCTGGAAGCTCTTCTAAGTAGTCTTCTAAGTACATATCCGCGTCCCTCGTTGCTAGGAATAATTCCGTCAGCAATCATAAATACTACGGATCTTAGGTGGTCAGTAATAATTCTTATTGAAACGTCTGTAGATGCTTGTCCATCTTTGTATTCAACTCCCGATTTTTTCACTACACCATCTAAAATATGTCTAATTGTATCTACATCAAAAATTGAATCAACCTCCTGCATAATGCAAGCAAGTCTTTCCAGTCCCATTCCTGTGTCTATATTTGGGTGCGCAAGATTGCTGTATGAACCATCTTCTTCTTTGGAAAACTGTGTAAATACATGGTTCCAAAATTCTATATATCTATCGCATTCGCAACCTGGTTTGCAATCTGGTTTTCCACAGCCAAACTCAGGTCCTCTGTCAAAATATATTTCTGAACAAGGGCCACAAGGACCTAGTCCAATTTCCCAAAAGTTATCATCTTTTCCTAATCTAACGATTCTCTCTGCTGGCATACCAAGTTTTTTCCAAAGTTCTTCTGCCTCGTCATCGTCTTCATAAACGGTCGCCCAAACTTTATCTACTGGCAATTTTAGAACGTCTCTAATGAATTCCCATCCCCATGCTAATGATTGTTCTTTGAAATAGTCTCCAAATGAAAAATTTCCAAGCATTTCAAAGAAAGTTCCATGTCTTGATGTGATACCAACGTTATCGATATCTCCTGTCCTAATACACTTTTGGCACGTTACCATTCTTTTGGCTGGAGGAGTTTCAAGTCCTGCAAAATATGCTTTTAGTGGTGCCATTCCTGAGTTAATAATAAGCAAACTTTTATCATTTTGTGGTATCAAAGATGCGCTCTTTGCCGGATAATGTCCTTTGCTCTCATAAAATTCTCTAAAAAGTTGTCTTATTTGATTTAAACCTAGTTTTTCCATATATAAATTTCCTCCCGAAATAATTTACAATTGATTATTTTATAGTGTCCACGACTTCAATGGTCTTG
>JAVXAG010000002.1:32057-42219 GCA_036660615.1 Anaerovoracaceae bacterium | reverse complement strand
AGCAAATCAGGAAATTATTTTTTTCCTGGAAGAATTAGCGGGTTTTACTGTTTTCAATGTCAGCTTTATGGACCTTCCCCATTATTTCACGATTGATTTTCTGGTACTAATATTTAACTTTTATCGGGATATTTTCTATAAAAAAGAGCCATGGTAATCCACAGCTCTTAACTTCTTAATGATATAGTAATATGTCTTTATTTGTATTTATCTGCCAAGATTCTACCGACGTACACGCCACTAGCTGATGCTTGGGATAGTGAGTGTGTTACACCTGAACCATCGCCCAGTGCATAAAGCCCTGGAATTGAGGTCTGCAAGTTTTCATCTACTTTGACTTTTGAATTGTAGAACTTGACTTCCACTCCATAAAGTAGCGTATCCTCATTAGCTGTTCCTGGTGCAATTTTATCAAGAGCATATATCATTTCGATAATGCTGTCCAGTTGACGCTTTGGAATTACTAGACTCAAATCGCCTGGTGTCGCTTTCAATGTCGGTCTTGTAAAGCACTTTTCCATTCTTCGATCACTACTTCTTCTACCTTTTACCAGATCTCCAAATCTTTGCAACAATACACCACCACCCAACATATTTGAGAGTTTGGCAATTGATTCGCCATATTCGTTGCTATCCTCAAATGGTTTAGTAAAATGGTTTGAAACTAATAGTGCAAAGTTAGTGTTCTCTGTGTGGAGTTTGGGATCAGAGTAGCTGTGTCCGTTTACAGTTACAATTCCATTTGTGTTTTCCGAAACAACTTCCCCATAAGGGTTCATACAGAAAGTTCTAACCATATCGTTATACTGTTCGGTCTTGTATACTATTTTGCTTTCGTAAACATCGTCAGTTATATGTTTGAAAACCTCTGCCGGTAACTCAACCCTGACACCTATATCTACGCGGTTTTTCTGTTGTTCAATTCCAAAAGTATCACATATCTTTGAAATCCATTTTGAGCCAGAACGACCAGTAGCAAGAACCATATCCTTGCAACAGTATTCCTCGCCTTTATCTGTTTTTACAAAAAACTCACCGTTATCCATTGACTCAACCGACTCAATAGTAGTATAAAATTCCATATCTATTCTATCTTTTACGTAATCAAACATATGCCCTAAAATCATTACATTTCTATCAGTTCCAAGATGTCTTACCTTAGCTTCAAGCAAATGCAAATTGTTTTGTAGAGCTATTGTTTTCAATTCAGAACTAGCTGTTGAATAAAGCTTCGCATCCGCGCCACCCATTTCACAAAGAATACTATCTACGTACTCCATTAATTCCATGGCTTCATGTCTTCCTACATATTGGTATAGGTTTCCCCCAAATTCATTGGTAATATTGTATTTTCCGTCTGATAATGTTCCTGCACCGCCATAACCATTCATAATATGACATGGGGAACACATTATACAATTTTTAGTTTTTCCTGCCTTTATAGGACAATTTCTTTTTTCTAAAGGTGCGCCTTTATCTACCATAAGTATTTTTGCGTTGTTTTTATTTTTTGTCAGCTCGTATGCCATAAAAACCCCGCTGGCACCTGCTCCAGCAATAATAATGTCGTACTTTTTCACAAAAAATCTCCGTTCTGTTATTTATATATTTGTCACTACTATACTTTATCCTATTTTTCACAAAAAAACAATTCTATTATTTCCTTTTGTGTTATAATAGGTTGTAACAAATTAATCAAAAACTAAAAGGAGATATTTTAATGAAGTGGGACATAAGATTATTAGCCATCGGAATAGCATTTTTAATAGGCTCAGCTATTTCAGGCTACACAATATTAACAACCTCTGGTAGAATTGAACCATACTATATAACTGGATTATTGGTTTTTGCCGTCGTTGGAATTGGATTCCTAAAAAAAGCTAAAAAATAATACATAATTAACTAGCCCTCAGCATTTCTGGGGGTTTTTTCATTTCTATCTTTCTTTCACTCTAAATCTTTTCTTGAACCGTAAGCTCCTCTGTTGATTCCTTATTCCTTATTCCTTATTCCAAAAACCAGAAAACCCAACGACTTAATCGCTGGGCTTATCTTTTGTTTTACTAGTTTCTCTATTAGACTATCTAATGAGTCTTTGAATTATTCTTCTGAAGCTACGATAGCATCAAATTCAGCAACTACTTTTTCGAATAGTGCATCATCATCAATATCAATCAATTCAAATTCTTCTTCACCAACTTCTTTATATCCATAAATATAAACGTCATCTGAATCATCATCTGGAATTAAGGCAATATAGTCTGATCCTTCAAAATCGAAAACTCCCATGATTTCGCACTCTACTTCTGCACCATCGTCAAATTCTAAAGTTATGAAATCCGCTTCTTCTTGGTTTATTTTTTCTTCTGTCATTTTTATGTCCTCCAAATTAATTACATTCAATCAATGTCATTACTATAACATTAAACTGCCCATTTATCAACTAAAATATTGCTTAATATTTTTTGCAATATTCTCAGTGATATTTGGTGCTTTGCAAAGTTCCTCAATTGAGGCCTTTTTTATATCGTCAATTGTCTTAAAATACGTTAGTAATGAGTTACGCCTTGTTGGCCCAACACCCTGAATATTATCTAAAATCGAGTGTATGGAATTCTTGTTTCGCAAAGTTCTGTGATAATCTATTGCAAATCTATGGACTTCTTCTTGAACAGTTCCAGCATATTTAAACAGCAGCGGTTTGTCTTTTAACAATATCTCATCACCATTTTCAAAAACCAAAGCCCTTGTTCTGTGACCATCATCTTTTGCCATGCCTACAACAGGAATATCCATGCTCATAGCATTCAAAACCTTCTTAGCTGCACTGACTTGACCAAGTCCTCCGTCCATTAAAATAAGGTCTGGACACTTTATGAAACTAGCGTCCCCCTCTTTGGCCCTTTTAAAGCGCCTATACAGGACTTCTTGCAGGCTTCCATAATCATTAGGCCCTTCTACGGTTTTTATCTTAAATCGTCTGTAATCCTTTCTTATGGGCTTTAGACCTTCAAAGACAACCATAGCTCCCACAGAGTCTACTCCGTTAGTATTGGAAATATCATAGGACTCTATTCTATAGCTTTCCCTAGTACCCAAAATTTCTGGCTCTTCATACCCTGCTTTTAAAATAACTTCCTTTATTTCTGCATTTATTGCCACACGTTTTTCATTGTTGGCTTCAGCTTTTTCACCCAAAGTTTTAACCATCTCTATTGTATCAGTGCGAGCCATATTGAGAAGTGCTTTTTTGTCCCCCTTTTGAGGTACAAAAATCTTCACTTTTCTTCCTTCCCTACTTAAAAATTCTTCAAGCAGTTGATTTTCCTCTAACTGATTTTCAACCAATATTTCACCTGGCACAATTGCCCATTGGCTATAATACTGCTTTATAAACTCTGAAACCATTTCATTTCTGTCAGTGGTATCGCCTGATTGTATCTGGAAAGTCTCCCGACCGCTTAGCTTCCCATCCCTTACGGAAAAAAGAATGATAAAAGAATTAAGACTATCTTTCACCGGCAAAACAATATCGAGATCCTTGCCGTTTGTCATTGTAACCCTTTGGGTTTCAGAAATCGCTTTTATTGAGTTTATATAGTCTCGATAATTTGCTGCTTCTTCAAAATTCAGTGTTTCAGAAGCTTTTTGCATTTTTTCTTCCAAATAATTTACTATTGGCTTTTCTTTGCCACCTAAAAACTGTAATATTTCATCTATTGATTTCTTGTACTCTTCTTTTGACACATTGCCCGTACATACACCTTTGCATTGATTGATGTGGAAATTCAAGCATGGCCTATGTCCTGGCGGAAAATCTTTCGCTGTACATCTTTTTAACGAAAAAATGTTGTTCAACAAATCAATAATTTGATTCACTGCACCAACATCACTATATGGTCCAAAATACTTGTTCCCATCTTTTGAAATAATTCGAGTTTTAATTACTCTTGGAAACTTTTCCGTAGTCGTAACCATAATGTACGGATAGGTTTTATCATCTCTAAGCAAAACATTGTACTTCGGCATGTATTTTTTTATCAGATTGCACTCCAAAATCAAGGCTTCCATTTCTGTCTGGCAAGTGATGTATTCAAACTCTGCAATATGTGAAACCATAGCCTTAACTTTTGGGTTTCCATTTACAGAACTCTGGAAATACTGTCTGACTCTATTCTTTAATGAAATAGCTTTGCCAACATAAATAATTTGTCCAAGTTTATCTTTATGCATATAAACCCCCGGACTGTCCGGGAGTTTTTTTAAGTTTTCTTTTATATCAAACATTTAGAACCGCCAATCTCGTTCCTCATAATTCTTTTCTTTACGAGCTTTCTCCACTGCTAATTCCATTATTCTTTTTTCTCTTAACCTTTTTCTCTTTTTCAAATTATTTTTTCTTATAATACCCAAAGTTACAATAGCCATTGTAATTAATATCAGTATTATGCAGATTATTATTGATGCAAAATTAGATATTCCAATATATGATAAAATCCATCCTTTGTCAACGTCTTCCTTTGCAACTAAGTCTATCTCATTTGCCAAGTCGTCTGCCAAATATATTTGACCTTTCCCAACGACATCACCCTTTTTTATTGGGGCTTTCAAATCATCAAATATAACGTATTTTGTACTAATTAGTGACTTTGATGCCTGTTGTGGCAAATATGCTATCCCCTCTTGGCTTGTGTAGACTGGAATTTTTGTCTTAGCACCGTTTCCAATCTTAGCCTTTCCAACTTTCTGGTTAGCCTGGATCACTACCGAGCCTTTTATCTTTGACGTTCCATAATCAAGTATTTTCTTTAGGTCCTTTGCTCTTTCTTCCTTAGTCGAATTCATCACTATGGCATATAACTCAAGACCATTCTTGTTGTATCCAATTATAGCTCCACAATTATAGTCGTCCCATGTCCCTGTTTTTCCACCGAACACTCCATCATATTTAAACTTTTTACAGTGATTCTCAATAATTCTTTTCTCGCTTTTGTTTGTCTTTTTTATTGTGTATGAATCTGTGGAAACGATGCTTCTAATCGTAGGGGTTTCAAAGGCAACTCTAGCAATTTTCAACATATCTCTAGAAGTAGAATAGTGATTTTTGTCCAGCAATCCATTTGGATTGACAAAATTGCTGCCATCAGTACCCAAATCTTTTGCTGTATTATTCATTAGCTTTGTAAAGTCTTTCATATTACCTGATACGGCAATTCCAAGAGCGTAAGCCGCATCATTAGCTGACGGAAGCAAAGTAGCATAAAGTAAATCTCTAACCGAAATTTTTTCACCTTCTATCAAGTTTATTGTAGCTTCTCCAACTTTTACAGTTTCTCTGTTTATTGTAACAATTTTATTAAGATCCAGATTTTGTACTGCAATAACGGCAGTCAGCAATTTGGTTGTACTAAGTGGATCAATTCTTGTATCAATGTTCTTTGAATACATTATTTCCCCAGTATTTTCACAATACAAAACACCGCTTTTCCCAGCGATTTGTGGCCTTTTTATTTCAGACGCCCCATATCCAGTTACAGAAAAAACAACAAAAACCATTATCGCCATTGTCAACGGAAGGATTTTTTTCAGTATCTTTTTCATAATTGCAACACTTTCCCTTTGCTATAATTTATTATTTTTACCATATCTTTATATCTTGTATCCATTCTATCCTTTAACAAAACCGAATAAAAAGTATGTCCTTCTTGCTTATAACCAATAATCAAAGCACTGTTATAGTAATCCCATGTTCCAGTTTTTCCACCAAATGCTCCATATTTTGCATACTCTCCGTCTACCAAAAAGCTGTTTGTTGTGTAAATTACTCGCCTCTTGGTTTTGTTCGTTTTAGGGATTATATGTTTTTCTGTATTGTCAATTTCTTGGACTATTGGGTTTGATAATGCCGCTTTTGAAATTAGCATCATGTCATAAGCCGTTGAATAGTGTATTTTCTGTAGCAATCCGTTTGGATTTGTAAAAAAACTATTTTGGGCTCCAAGTTGTTTGGCTTTTTCGTTCATTAGTCTAGTAAATGTATTCATATTTCCAGAAACTGCCATTCCCAGTGCGTAAGCCGCATCATTTGCAGATGGCAACAACGCCGCATACATCAAATCTCTGACAGTAATCTTTTCTCCCTCTTTTAAAAAGATAGAAGCTTCCCCAACTCTTGCTGTTCTTGCATCGATTGTAACAACTGTATCCAGTGGTACACTATCCGCCGCTATCATTACTGTCAATAGCTTTGTGGTACTAAGTGGGTCAAGTTTTTTATGCATATTCTTGGAATATACTACTTTGTTCAGTTCTTCGCAATATGTAACTGCTCCTTTTGCATTTATTGCAGGTCTTACATTTGGATAGGTTGCCCCATATCCAAATATGGTAAATGAGCACACCAACGAAACAGTCAATCCGATTGTTACTGTCTTTCTAAAATATTTATTTAATCTCTTTTTTATCTTCATATTTACTCTGTAAAGAAGTGGTCTGCTAGTTCAAAACCACTATCATAATAACTCCCTTTTTCTCCTGATTTTTCATTGAATTGTTTTTCTAAATCAACAGCTGTTTCTCTTGTACTATTGTATATTACAAAAGGAACTGGTGTTGAAGAATGTGTCCTAATAGCAATAGGAGTTCTATGATCTGGCACCGATAAAACTTTAAAATCTTCGCCAGCTTCTCTTAGATATTCAACTATTGGTCTAAGAATCTTTTGGTCTATATCTTCTAGGCATTTGATTTTTCCTTCCATATCCCCTTGGTGAGAACATTCGTCAGGTCCTTCTAAATGCATATATACAAAATCTTTTCCATCCTTGAATTCTCTAATAGCTGCATCAGCCTTGCCTTTGTAGTTTGTATGTAGTGTCCCTGTCGCACCTTCTACATTTACTGAGTTCAACCCTGCACAAATGGCAATTCCTTTTATCAAATCCACTGCACTGATAGCCGTTCCTGTTATTTTGTATTTGTCATAGAAAGAAGACAATTGTGGTTTTTTGCCTTGTCCCCAAATCCACAGTGTGTTAGCAGGATTTAGCCCTTTGGCAATTCTAGCTTTGTTTACTGGATGATCTTTCAAAATATCATAACTTTTTTTCATCATATCTGTAATAAACTCTGAGCCTTCTCCCTTTGGTAAATGGTCTCCGACTCTCTTGGTCAAAACATCATGTGGCGGCGTCAAATCGTACTCTGTGCTTCCATTATGAACTATCATACAATGTCTATAGCTTGTCCCTGTATAAAAATGAATTTTATCATCTGAAAATGCTTCATTTACTGCCTTTATAAGTTCATCTGCCTCAGCTGTGGAAATATCTCCTGAACTGTGGTCAGTTATAATCAAATCTTCATACTCGCCTTGGCCTGTTAACGTAATAATATTTGTTCTAAATGCAACATCTGTATCTGACATTTCGATGCCAATGCTTGCCGCTTCTAGTGGAGATCTCCCTGTCAAATATATTGCTGGGTCATACCCCATAACCGATAAGTTTGCTGCATCGCTTCCTGGTGCTACGCCTACTGGAATTGTCTTACACATTCCAACCTCTCCCTTGGCTGCCAATCCATTCAAAAATGGCATTCTTGCTGCTTCTAAAGGAGTTTTTCCTCCCAAGGAATCTATCTTTTCATCACCGGCCCCATCTGGAACCAAAATTAAATATTTCATTTATCCACCTCACTTATTTACATTATACTAAAAAAGCTTCCCTATGGAAAGTAGGAAAGCCTTTTATTTTAAATTATTTATTTATTCTCTGCCTCAAATTTTTTCATGAAGTCAATTAAAGTATCAATACCTTCCATTGGCATAGCATTGTAGATACTTGCTCTCATTCCGCCAATTGAACGATGTCCATTTAAGTTGATCATTCCTACTTCTTTTGCTTCTGCTACAAACTTTTTATCAAGGTCAGGATTTCCAGTAACAAATACAACATTCATAATTGATCTGTCTTTTTCTCTTACTGGACAATTAAATAGGCTACTGTTATCAATATAGCTATATAATTTAGCTGCTTTTTCTTTATTAATTTTTTCCATGGCAGCTACTCCACCCATATTCTTAATGTTTTTGAATACTTCTCCTGCAATATAAATTGCAAAGCATGGTGGTGTATTATACATTGAATCTCCATCTGCATGGACTTTATAGTCAAGGTATGTTGGTACATTTTCTCCTGCAAATCCAAGTAAATCTTCTCTAATAATAACTATAGTCATTCCTGCTGGCCCAATATTCTTCTGTGCGCCTGCATAGATTATTCCAAACTTGGATACATCAATTTCTTCTGACAAGATACATGATGACATATCAGTTACCAGTGGTATATCTCCTGTTTCTGGTATATATGGGAAATGTGTTCCGTATATTGTGTTATTAAATGTGATATGCACATAATCCGCATCTGCTCTAAAATCTTTTTTCTCAACTTCTGGGATATATGAGAATGTATCTGGTTCGGAAGTAGCTGTGGCTACTACATCTCCAAATTTCTTTGCTTCTTTGAAAGCTTTTTTTGCCCAAGTTCCAGTAATCACATAATCTGCTTTTTTAGAAGTTCTTAGTAGGTTCAATGGTACCATTGCAAATTGTAGGGTTCCACCACCTTGTAAAAACATAACTTTATAGTTATCGGGAATATTCATAAGTTCTCGTAAGTTAGCTTCTGCATCTTCGATGATTTTACCAAACTCTTTGGAACGGTGACTCATTTCCATTACTGATTGTCCTGACCCTAAATAATTGGTCAAATTAGCAGCAGCATCTTCCATTACGTTTAATGGTAACATTGATGGACCTGCAGAAAAGTTAAATACGCGTTTTGTGTTAGTCATTTTGTCGCCCTCCATAAATTTTAATATAATTTAAAATTATAACACTTTACCTGTTGAAAGTAAAGAACCAGAGTGATATACTTAAATTTAATTATTAATATTTAGGAGGTACTTTATATGTACAATATTTCAACGCTTAACAAAATATCACCTGTAGGCCTTGCAAACCTTTCTAGTAAATATACAATTTCTGATGATGTCTCTAGTTCAACGGGTATCTTGGTAAGAAGCCAAGATATGCATGAAATGGAGTTCGGAAAATATCTTCTTGGAATTGCTCGTGCTGGTGCTGGTGTAAACAACATTCCACTTGACGTTTGTGCTGAAAAAGGCATTGTAGTTTTCAATACGCCTGGTGCAAATGCTAACGCAGTAAAAGAACTTGTTTTGGCTGGTCTTCTACTTTCTGCAAGAAATATCCCAGCTGCAATGGCTTGGGCTACTACTTTAACAGACAATGTTAGCAAAACTGTAGAAAAAGGCAAAGGTCAATTTGCCGGAAGTGAAATCAAAGGTAAAACTTTAGGTGTTGTCGGACTTGGTGCAATTGGTTCAATGGTTGCAAATGCAGCATCTGACCTAGGCATGAATGTTATTGGCTATGATCCATATTTTAGTGTAAAAGCTGCACACAGTCTTTATCCTTGTGTTGGCGTAGTAAACAGTATGGAAGATTTACTTCCAAAATGCGATTATGTTACTATCCACGTACCAGCAATGGGTTCAACAAACGGAATGTTCAACAAAGAAGTATATGATTTAATGAATGACGGAACTGTATTGCTGAACTTCTCTAGGGATAAGTTAGTAAATGAAGCTGATTTGCTTCTTGCTATTTCTCAAGGGAAAGTAAAGGAATATTTAACTGACTTCCCAACTGATGGTCTTATTGGCAAAGAAGGAGTGGTTTTAATTCCTCATCTAGGGGCTTCCACCGAAGAAGCTGAAGACAACTGTGCTACTATGGCAACATTGCAACTTATGGACTACATAGAGAATGGAAACATCGTTAACTCTGTTAACTTCCCAGAAGTTAATCTTGGGCCTGTTAACGGTGACAACAGAATCGCCATTATGACAAAAGGCGTTGATAATCCAGCTAACCTTGCTATTGCAATGTTCCCTGACCTTCAAATCAATTCTATTGTTGGCAAAACAAAAGGCGACTATGGTTACGCACTAGTATCTACAAATACTGATATTAAATCAGTTCCAAGTGTAGATGGTGTAGTAAGAGTTAGAGTTATTCAAGACTTATAAAAACCTATAGACCATAAACAATAAGCCACTTGCATTCTGTGCGGACATC
>JAVXAG010000002.1:0-31957 GCA_036660615.1 Anaerovoracaceae bacterium | reverse complement strand
TGGCACTATATGGTGAGTTTGGTTGCAATAAAAAAGAGGTGAATTTCTCCACCTCCAAATATGTTTATTCTTTTATTAACTCATTATCCTAGTCTACAATATGTCTTACATCTACTATACTCAATATGCCTGCATTGCTAACTACAATACCTGCACCCTCATTATAGGCATGAACAACACGTCCACCGCCAACATAGATTCCAACATGTCCATTATAACAAACTAGGTCGCCTAGAGATGCGCCACCCAGCGATACTGAAACACCATAGCGTCTCATAGCATCTGCATCATGGCAAAGATCAATTCCAAAGTGGTCATAGACCGAAAGTACAAAACCTGAGCAATCTGCACCATTTGTCAAACTAGTTCCTCCATATACATATGGATTTCCAACAAATTGAAGTGCATAATTTGCAATTGCTGTGCCTGAACCATTATAAGTTTCTCCAGCCCTAGCAGTTCCAACTACCCTTGTACCCTTTAGCCTGACTTCCGTCTTTGGTTTCTCTAATACAGTTTCCTTTTTAATATCTTTTTCTATTACCTGTCCGTTTTCTTTGACTACTTCTGCAACAATCTTTTTAGCGCCTTTTTTACCCTGAGTTTTCACTTGAGTACACCCTATCATTAAATCAGAAGTCTTCTTAAATTCAACATCGTGCTTTGTTGCTTTTGTACTTGTAATTACTTCCGTAGTGCTTACATTAACAAATGGTTTCACTTCATACAGCTTAATTTTATCGCCAACGTGAATCAACTCAATGTTTTTTCCTTTGTTCATAGATGCTAATTCTTCTACAGAAAAGTCATTTTTTATTGCAATGTCCCACAGGGTATCCCCTTTTTTTACGACATATGTTTTAGGCTCTTTTGTACCAAGAACTATATATTTTATTGCATCATCTACGTCCATAACTTCCGTTAGTTCTTCCTCATCAGAAAGTTTTTTTTCAGTAGCTATCATCTGTGGTTGGAATGAGACTGAAACCACTTTGGAATTTTCAGATAAATAATTATCAGAAACTCCTTTTATAACAGCATTTGCTTTTTCTTCCGAAGTAAGGTAAACCACGTCTTTATCGCCAATGGTCACAGCCCAATAGTTTCCTGCTGCATAAGCATTTTGTCTACCTGTGCTTGCCAAAGCAATAATAATACCAATAGCTATAATTACAATAGCTCCTATGGCAATATGTTTTTTTTCTAGTTTATGTAATATGTCTTTCATCATCTAACCACCTAACTAAATATCCGTCTTACTGCTAAGATAGTATCGTATCTAGCATTTGTAATACAGATTCCTTTCGATGGATTAAATGCATGAACTATTTTGCCATTACCAATATACATTGCCGCATGTCCTGGATAAATAATGATATCACCCGGTTTGGCATTGCTATAAGATACACCTTTTCCATAGCTCATTTGTCCTGAGGCTGTATGCGGTAAATCTATTCCAAAGCGATCATAAACAGCTAAGACAAAACCTGAGCAATCAGCTCCTCGTGTCAAACTTGTACCGCCATAACTATATGGATTTCCTACATATCTTTTAGCAAAGTCTGCGACTTCCTCACCATCTCCGAATTTGTAAGTACCGCCTCTCTTTGCTTCAACGTCGCCTATTCCTTTTAGGACTATCTTTGTCACAGGTTCCTTAATAACATCCTCTGAAACGACGTTAGATGAAATTTTAGTTCCATTAAACTTTGTTACAGTGCTAACCACCTGTTTTTTCCCTTTTTCACCTTTTCTGCTGACTTTGGTCTTGCCACGATCAAGGGAATAAGTATTTCGATATTTTGTTTTATAGTCAATTGATTTTGAAGCCGTAACTTTTTCTATTGTGGTTACATTAACAAATGGCGCCACATCATAGACCATTAATTGGGCTTCTTCCTTAAAGTCTGATAAACCATTTTCACCATTAGAAAATTCTCCTGGCATTGATTTTGTAATATCTAACTTTTCGGAAACATATACTTTATATTCTTTTCGTCCCTCTACAATATATTTTATTGCATCTTGAACATTAGAAAGTTGGATGTCTTTCTTACGGAATTCCGCTGCATCAAACTTCTTTTCTTCAGCTTTAATTTCTTTGTCAAAAATTACTTCAATAATTTCTGCATCTTTATCCAAGTAATAGTTTCTTAGCCCCTCTATTACCTGATTTGCTGATTCATTAGAATCAACATATAAAATTTCTTCATCACCAATTTTTAGTGCCCACACCGATTCTAACTGTAAATTTCCTGCTTCTGTTCCCCCATCCGACGCATACGCATTTGCCGAATTTAAAACAGGAATCAATGTCAAAATCATAGTCGCAATTATAATTACGGAGGCAGTTGTTGTTAACACCCTTTTGATTTTAGTATCGACTACTTTCTTCATTAATTTTGCCATAATACTATTTCCTTTTCATGTTTTTTCAATTGTCTCACGAATATAATGATAAATTAATATGCCTCTTATGTCAATAAATCTGACCATATTTCACATAATCTTCATATAATAAAATCGGCATAAACGTTGATATTTCAACGCATATGCCGATTATACTCAAATTCTGGTTTTTTAAATTTCTCCAAAATTCTTCCCAATATTTACTTTATAATTACAGATACTCCCACATATGACATTTCGCACACACCGAGTACAATATTTTCAAATTTTCTTCCTATTTCCACCTATAATGGCCTGAAATTTTCATGCCATCAGCAGCAAAAAGTCGGTCTTCTTCACCTGCCGGATCCTTGCCATGTTGAATAACATATGGGTGTCCAAATAGATTTCGTCTGTCCGAAATTATTGCAACGTGACTGGATTCAAAAGTCACGATATCACCTGGTTGCCATGCCAACAAATCCTTTACATCAGTAGTTAATACTTGTGCATTGTTAGCAAAAAATACCTCCAAAGTTGGCACTAGTCTAAAGTCAATATTTGGATCAGGCGTACTAACTACCCCTTTATAATTTCCCATATGTTTAGAAATATCCAGATCTACTAAAGTTTTTAGGTCCACATTTATTTTCATAAATCCTTTCCAAACTACGTCAGTGCACACCCCCAGATTATCTGGTGGATATCCTCCTCCATAATATTTATCATCATATGTCAAATCGGTATTTATGTAAGCTCTGGCTCCAAGCATAATTCTGTTTCCCTGCTCAAGCTGTACTGCTGTTACAGGCAATACTTCATTTACTCCATCGTGTAAAAACCAATATGCTGCCCCACTTATTACACCAATAAGCACAAAGAAGATAACGAAAAATCTTGGTTTGACTCGATACCTACGTTTATAACTGCGATTGTATCCACTGCTATATCTTCTTTTACGCCTTCCCATTTAGTTCTCCTCTGCTAGTGCTACCAATTTATCTAGTAATTCGCCATATGAAATTCCCATTCCCTTTACCATATTAGGATATCTACTGTGAGTAGTAAATCCCGGAATAGTATTTATCTCATTAAAAACGATGTCGTTGTTTGGAGTTAAAAATAAATCAACTCTCGCAAAACCTGTGCATCTAAGTGCTTTGTAAATTTTGCCTGCATAGTCTCTTATTTCCTCGGCAATATCGTCGTCGATTCTTGCTGGTAAATGTATCTTTGACTTTGTTTGAGTATACTTTTCATTAAAATCAAACCAATCTACAAATAATTCTATTTCATCTACAGGACTGATTTCAACGTTATCATTGCCAAATACAGCACAACCCACTTCGAATCCTTCGATATTTTCTTCACAAATAATTTGGCTGTCATATTCAAAAGCTTCTTTTATTGCTCCTGGCAATTCTTCTTTGTTGTGAACCTTGGAAATACCAAAAGATGAGCCCGCTCTAACTGGCTTTACATAAAGTGGAAATCCTATTTCTTCAATTTTATGGATATATTCCTCTACCTTGTCACCCTTGTCAGCAGTCATAGCTTTTGGCACTCTAACACCAGTCTCAACAGCCAGTTTATGTGCAATATCTTTATCCATACAAACTAGAGAAGCCGTTAACCCACATCCGACAATGGGAATCCCTGCTAGTTCAAATAAACCTTGAATAGTTCCATCTTCCCCATTTTTCCCATGAAGCACTGGAAATACCATATCGATAGGTATCCTTGAATTTCCCTCTTTGCCTACAACAAATATAGCTTTATCTTTTCTACTTGGAGTGATAAACGCTTCAACACAACTTTGGTCATTGATCCAAGTGTCGTCTAAGAGTTTTTCTACATCACCCTTAAATAAGTACCAATAACCCTCTCTTGTTATCCCTATTAAATGTACATCATATTTTTCTTTGTTTAGGTTTGTAATTACGGAGTATGCTGATTGAAGTGAAACACCATATTCACTTGAGCATCCTCCAAAAATAACTGCAATCTGTTTTTTATTCATTCCCTTATCTCCTTTTTTATATCCTCATTACCTAATTCTAAATTTCACATTCAATTCATTTGCTATCTTTTCACATTCATAAACATCTTCCTCGGGAATAACATTTACAATTGACATAGTGACATCTTTCACATATTTCTTGATATTTTTAGTAAATTCTATTATAGCGGGCAAAGCCTCTTCACCATAAATCGGATGACAAAGACTATTATATTTTTGTGGTGTCGGTGCATTCAAACTAATAGATATTGCATCGATCACTCCTTCAAACAAAGGTGCTGTTTCTTTTTTGTTTATCAAATCTGATAATCCATTTGTATTTATTCTCACCTTTAGATCGGTATTTGCTTTTACATACTTGGAAATTTCGATTACATCGTCCAGCCTTTCAAGCGGCTCTCCATATCCACAAAAAATCAATTCATTGTATGGTGACAAATCCATAGTTTCTATCATTTCAATGACTTCTTCTCTGCTAGGTTCTCTTTTTAACCAAAGTGAATCTGCACTCCCAAGAGTATCAACCATATCGCGTATGCAAAAGTCACATTTACAAGGGCATCTGTTTGTTATATTTGCATAAAGTCCACTGCCATAATCATACAAAACATCTCCAATTTCTTCTACCACTTGGACATTCCCCCTTCATTCCTTTTTGTTAGTATATCACATTTAGCAACAGCTTTGAACACAAATAATCAAAAGCAGACAAAAAAACTATGTATTAAAAAGCATATGGTGATTGCCGTAATTGTCGGTATTATTATCCCCGCCATAGCCCATTTTAGGCTATTTGTTTCTTTTTTTATAGTTAGAAATGTCGTTGAGCATGGCCAATGCAATAGTGAAAATACCATAAAACACAATGCCACCCCCATATCCCACCCATTGTTTATGAGCAGATCTTGTAGTGTTCCCATGTTATCTATGCCCAAAAGAGTGCTCTTTGACATATATGAC
This sequence comes from Anaerovoracaceae bacterium, assembly GCA_036660615.1. Taxonomy (GTDB): domain Bacteria; phylum Bacillota; class Clostridia; order Peptostreptococcales; family Anaerovoracaceae; genus JAVXAG01. The sequence continues at coordinate 26,589 of JAVXAG010000002.1, read as the reverse complement.
ATAATTATGATTGGTATTACGATTTCGTTTGCCGGCCATCCCAAAATAAAAGCCAACAGAATAACTCCATCAAGTCCAATTAGTATGGCAAATGGATCCAAGAAATTAGAAGATATTTCAATTAATGTAGCTCCATCTACGTTGATATTAGCCATTAACCAGATTACCAAACCCGCTGGTGTTGCAACTTTTATTGCCCTAGCCAGGACAAACAGTGTTCTATCAAATATTGATCTTACAATCACTTTGCCTATTTGTGGCCGTCTAAATGGTGGCAATTCCAAGGTAAAAGATGATGGCAATCCCTTTAGAATTGTAATCGATAATATCTTTGACATGAGCAAGGTAATTACAACTCCAAACATTATTATAGCTGTCAGAAAAACTGCTGACATAAATGTCTCATACTGAGTATCGTCTCCATTGATAAAAAATATTGCAATCACACTTATCAGGGCAGGAAACCTTCCATTGCATGGTACGAAAGTATTTGTTAGCATTGCAATTAGTCGTTCTCTCGGCGAATCAATTATTCTGCAACCTATTATTGCAGAAGCATTGCAACCGAAACCCATACACATTGTCAGTGCTTGCTTGCCACAGGCATTGCACCTCTTAAAGCACTTATCCATATTGAAAGCAATTCTTGGAAGTATACCAAAATCCTCCAAAAGCGTAAACAATGGAAAAAATATCATCATCGGTGGTAGCATTACCGATACTACCCATGCCAAAACTTTATACACTCCATGAATTAACATATCGCTGATAACTACTGGTACCCCAACAAAGCACAACCCGTTATACATAGGTTCTTCAATTGCAAAGACCACCCTACCCAAGATGTCAGAAATATAGTTTGCCCCAGTTATTGTAATCCAAAAAATCACCATTAACATCATTAACATAATAGGAATTCCCGTTATTTTACTGGTCAATAATTTGTCTAGATTTATTGATTTCCTATCCACTGTCTTTGTATGGTTAATAACCCCTTGGCATACCCATTCACTAGTTTCTATAACTTTTCGTACCAATATGTCTTCCAGTTGTTCCTCGTCAATTCCTTGACCAGTCAAATATTCCTTTGCTTCATTTATCCCTCTGCAAATTTTTTCTTCTTCAAGCAGATCAAACTCCAAAGAATCACTCAATGAATTTATCATGCTACAATCACAATTCAGCAATTTGGTTGCAATCCACCTAGTATTTATGTTAGTTTCATCCTCTTTTACCGTTTCATCAATGGAACTTTTCACTATCCCAATTGCATTCTCTACTTCTTCTCCATAATATATTCTACTGGATTGGGGCATATCCTTTTCTTTGCCAATTTGACAAGCCTCTGCCATAAGCTTAGTAATACCCTTGCCTTTTCTGGCAGTTGTTCCCACAACGGGAACGCCTAGATTCTCGGACAATTTTTTTAGATTTATAATTACGTTCTGATTTTTGGCTTGGTCTAGCAAATTCACACAGACAATTACATTGCTTGTAATTTCCAATATTTGAAGAACCAGATTCATATTTCTTTCTAGGCAGGTTCCGTCACAAACAACAATTACTCCATTGATATTTCCAAAACAAATAAGATCTCTAGCCACAACTTCTTCTTCTGAATGTGCCAAAAGTGAATAACAACCTGGAATGTCGATTACTTCAAATCCTTGGCTTCCATGTTTACAATATCCTTTTGCATTTGTAACTGTTTTGCCTGCCCAATTCCCTGTATGCTGGTTCATTCCTGTCAAGCTATTAAAAATAGTGCTTTTACCCACGTTAGGATTCCCTGCAAGGGCAATAATCAGGTCTTCTTTTTTCTCAACCTCAACCACTACTGTGGACGACTCCTCAACTCGTAATGCTATGGTTGCGCCCTTGATTTTGAAGGCAATAGGATCCCCTAATGGGCTATGTATTCCACACTCGATAGATGTTCCCGGAGCGATGCCAAGATCCTGCAATCTTCTTCGAATAGGCCCTTTACAGTTCAATGATAATACAATCCCCTTTTCACCTTCAGATAAATCTGCAAGTGTAATTTTCTTCTTCATATATATTCCCCTTATATTTATAAATTCATGCCATAAGTAATATATGAAAAACCAGCTTAGGGGGTTACTATCTATCAATATTCATATCATAAAAAAACGAAAGAATATGTATTTTATCTACACAAATTCTTTCGTTTAAATTATTTAAGTTGTTTTGTTTTTTGGTGATGTATCTTTCCATACTTTGTTTACTAGTATACCAATGCAAAGCACCCATGCCAAGAAATAAAACCAAAACATTAATGCTACAATAGATGCCAGTGAACCATAGATTATATCGTAATTTGTTGTGTATCCTGTATAGTTTGAGTAAAAAATCGTTACAATTAACAATCCTACCGAAGCAAAAGTACTTCCTGGTACAATCTCCCTAAAACGAACCTTTTCTGATGGCAAAACATAATAATTATATGAAACCATGAGAAAATACAGAACCATTCCTATTGGCCACCTTAGATATGTCCATAGTGTATCAATCTGCGTTCCCCTTATTACCGAGCCGAAGATAAGTTCCAGAATTATTTCACCATATACTAATATAATCAGTGAAAACGCCAATGTGAATAATGTAATTGCAATAGTTTTGACTGCTCTAAATCTCTCTCTCCAGTAGCCATTGCCTGTAGATTTTCCTTCTGTCATAGTGTAATTTGTTATTCTCATCATAGAAAATTGTGCTCTTGATGCTGCCCATAAAGCAAGAATAATAAACATTATATTGGAGGCAACTACCGGTTTATAATGGATCAAATCACGAAGTATCTCTGTTGCATCAGTAGATACATATGCCTCAATCCAATCATCTAAAAAATCCAAAGATATGTCAAAAACTCCCAGTAATTGTGACAGCACTATTATCATTGGCACCAACGATAGTAAAAAGTAAAATGCCATCTGTGCTGCAAAGCCTTGGTAATATGGATCTTTGAATTGTTTTATCCCTAAAAGTATCATTTGGGGAAGTCTTTTGTTCATAGAAAATCATTTCCTTTCTTGAAGCAATTTTTCTAATTCCATAAGAGCTAATGCTCTGTGACTAATCTTGTTTTTTTCCTCTGATGTAAGCTGTGCAAAAGTTCTTTCATACTGTTTTGGTACAAATAGCGAATCATATCCAAAACCGTTTTCTCCAACCATTTCTGTTATAATATGGCCTTCACACTCGCCTCTTGCCACTAACGCTTCGCCATCAGGGAACATCATAGTAATAACTGCCACAAACTTTGCTCTCCGTTCTCTATAAGGAACGTCCTCCAAAAGTGTAAGTAACTTTTCGTTGTTTTTTTGGTCATTCTGGTCTTCTCCTGCAAATCTTGCTGAATAAACCCCTGGAGCACCACCAATGTAATCAACCATCAAGCCTGAATCATCCGCAATAGTAGTTTTCCCACTAAGTTTCATTATTTCAAATGCTTTTTTGTATGAGTTCTCTTCAAATGTCTCTCCATCTTCTTCTATTTCTATCTTGGGTATACCTGCATCATCCCTTGATATTACATTCATTCCAAATTTCTTTGTTATTGCCTCAATCTCAACAATCTTGTGCTGATTCCTTGAGGCAGCTATTATCGTTTCCATAGTTCCATCCTTCTTAATTAAATTTCGCCAATTATTTTTTTCTGTTCTACGTGTAAATCTTCACAGCCCTTGTGTGCAAGAGCTAGCAACTGAGTCAAATCCTCCGCAGTAAAAGGTGCTTCTTCTCCAGTTCCCTGTATTTCAATATATTCACCTTTGTCGGTCATTACTACATTCATATCGACTTTGGCATTAGAATCTTCATCATATTTCAAATCAACAAGTCTTTCATCATCAACTATTCCTACACTAATTGCTGACACAAAACTGGTTATTGGAATTTCTTCTATCATTCCCTCAGATTTCATCCATTTCATAGCTTCTACCATTGCGACAAAAGCTCCGGTAATGGAAGCAGTTCTTGTTCCCCCATCAGCTTGAATTACATCGCAGTCAATCCAAATAGTTTTCTCTCCTAGTTTGTTCATATCAACTACTGAACGTAATGATCTCCCAATTAATCTTTGTATTTCCATGGATCTACCGTCCACTTTACCTTTTGAGGAATCTCTTCTTTTTCTTGTACCAGTTGAACCTGGCAACATTCCGTATTCAGCCGTTATCCATCCTTGACCTGTGCCAGCTAGATGTCTTGCCGTTGAATTTTCAACCGTTGCAGTACAAATCACCTTTGTGTTTCCCATTTCTATAAGTACCGAACCTGCCGGACTGATTAAATAGTTATTTGTAATTTTTATTGGCCTTATCTCATCCAATCTTCTGTCTTCTCTCATTGTTTTCCTCTCTCTATATAAGTGCTTTTATGCCTATTAATATCAAAATTATTCCACCAAATATCTCGGCTTTATTCTCAAGTAAATCTCCAAACTTTTTCCCTATTATTATCGCCATGACGACTAGAATTGCCGTTATCGCTGCGATAATTACTGTAGCTGGAATTATATCTACTCTCACTGCACAAAATCCCACACCTACTGCAAAAGCATCTATGCTAGTTGCAATAGCTTGAAATATTAGTACTCCAATTGTCAATTGTTTTTTGTATGTATTGCTTTCTTTCTTTTGTTTTATGCCGTCCATTAACATTTTGCCACCAATAAACCCTAATATGATAAATATTACGATACCACCATATTTTGTTATTATGTCTGCAAAAATATTTCCTGCATAAAATCCAATCAAAGGCATTGTCCCCTGAAATACTCCAAAGAAAAGAGGCATTAATATGTATTGTTTTGCTCTCAAATCCTTATAGACCATCCCATTTGTCATAGATACTGCTACCGCATCCATAGCAAGACCAACACCCAAAATAGCTATCTCTAGTAGTCCCATTATGTCTCGCTTTCTAAAAAAAATACTTATAATAAGTATAGCACAAATGTGAATTTTTTTCCAACTTTTATGCTATACTGTTATTGTAAAATACTAGGTCAAGTTTGATTTTATCACTTGTAATCCTATATGGAGGTTTAATCTATGAAAATAACAATTTTAGACGGGTATTCAATAAACCCCGGAGATCTTACATGGACACCTATTGAAAATCTAGGTTCTTTGACAGTCAATGACAGATGTCCTAAAAGTGAATTAGCAACTTATATTGGTGATTCCGATGCTATATTTGTCAGCAAGTATAGTATAACCAGTGATCTAATGGATCAATGTCCAAACCTAAAATTTATAGGTGTAACTGCAACAGGCTTTGATAACATAGATATCAATGGGGCAAAGGAACGGAATATTGCCGTTTGCAATGTCCCTGCATATTCAACTGAGTCTGTAGCCCAACACACTTTTGCACTGCTTCTCGAACTGACAAATAGTGTAGGTAATTATAATGCTTCAGTAAAAGATGGAAAATGGTACACCAGCCCTGATTTTACTTTTGTAGGAAATCCATTATTTCAACTAAATGGAAAAAGCCTTGGAATTATCGGTTACGGTAACATCGGTAAAAGAATAGCCGAAATTGCAGAAGCCTTTTCTATGAAAGTAAATATTTATAGCCGAGATAAGGCAGCTACTATAAAATCCGACATTATTTCTTTGCATTGTCCTGCAACGGCAGAAAATAAAGGATTTATAAATAAGGAGTTTATCTCTCAAATGAAAGATGGTGCTTTTCTTATAAATGCATCTCGTGGTGCTTTGATTAACGAAAACGACTTAGCGGAAGCACTTAACTCCGGAAAACTAGCTGGTGCCGCAGTTGATGTACTGACAAAAGAACCACCAAGCAATCCTAATCCACTGGTTGGAGCGCAAAACTGTATACTTACACCACATATTGCGTGGACTACAAAAGAAGCTCGCCTGGCTGTAATTAACACTTGTGCGGCTAATCTAAAAAGTTTTATAGAAGGCGACCAATTAAACCGCCTAGTATAGTCGGCACTATCCATCCTAACCCTATAGAGCTTAACGGCAGATAATCTATAAACTCAAATGGCAGTCCTCTTGCATCTAGGGTTACAAATATACTTGTGACAAATGCACCTGCGACTGCCCCTTTTATTACGTTGTCATTTTTTATTTTCTTATCAAAAAAGGTTAAAAATATCAATGTCAATAGCATTGGATATATCACACTTAAAATCGGCTCTGAAAAATCGATGATTTTACTTAGTCCAATATTTGAAATAATATAGCTCATTCCAATAATAATCGTTACTATAATCCCATAACTTATTTTGCCACCTGTGATTCTTTCAAAGAATGATGCCCCTGCCGATACAATGCCCACAGCTGTGGTCAAACATGCAAAAGTCACTATTACTCCCAAAATCATTAATCCATATTTTGATGTTAATTCGTGGGTAATTGCAGTAATCAGCGCAGAATGATTTAAACTCTCGTACCCTTTTAACGAGGTTGTAGCTCCCAAATATGTCAGTCCGCCATAAATAACAAAAAGTAATGCTGCTGCCAAAAAGCTGGCTTTCAGCACAACTCGTATCATTTTTTTCCTATCTCTATATCCCTTATCCTTTGCAGTAGAAATAATCAAAGTTATCAAAACAATTGCTCCAATTACATCCATGGTTTGATATCCTAGAAGTATTCCGTCTTTCTTCACATTATACGAAATCCCCTGACCTATTTCTCCTATTGGACTAATTATACCTATTATTAAAAGAGAAAAAATAAAGATAACCAATATAGGGGTAAGATATTTGCCGATGATATCTACTACGGTTGTAGGGTTTAGGACAAGCAACAACGTCACTGAGAAAAATATAGCCCCAAAAATCCATGAGTTCATATTAGGCATAAATGGCAAAATGGCCATTTCAAAAGTCGTAGCCGCTGTCCTAGGAATTGCCAGTAACGGCCCCATACAAAGCTCTGTGGTAATTGCTAGGACCATTCCAGGTAATGCTGGTATCCGTTCTACAAGTCCTTCTATTGAAGCATTCCTTTTTCTCAAAAGGGCAATAATGGCTAAGATTGCCAATCCCACATCGGCTATAAAATAGCAAAAAAAGCCTAGCACCCATTTATCCCCTGAAATCTCCCCTAAATAGGGAGGGAAAATCAAGTTACCTGCTCCAAAAAACATGGCAAAAAGTGCTAAGCCTATTATTATTATATCTTTTAACGTTTTCTCTCTCATAAGACATAGTATTTGCCATACTATGAAAATATAACCTACATTTTTTTTACCAAAGCAACAAATACTGTGCTTCTCTTTCCAAATCTTTTCTAAAGTCTGGATGGGCAATACTTATTAGATTCTTGGTTCTCTCTCTAATTGTCCTTCCCCTTAATTTTGCAACTCCATACTCTGTCACAACATTATCCACAACATTTCTTGTAATAGTTACTGCTGCACCTTCTCTTAACATAGGTTGAATACGTGATACTGTTCCATTCTTTGCCGTAGAAGACATTGCTATTATTCCCTTGCCACCATTTGAATGTAAAGCACCATATGCAAAATCAAATGCACCTCCTGCTCCACTATAATGGAGTGGCCCAATACTTTCACTGCATACCTGTCCAGTTAAGTCCACCTGCATTGTAGTATTTATAGATACCATATTGTCATTCTGTGCAATAATAAATGGGTTATTTACATATGAGCTTCTCCTAAACTCTATCTGCTTATTTTCATCAAGGAATCTGTATAGTTGGTCACTGCCCCAAGCAAAAGATACTATTCCCACATCTTTGTGGATAGTCTTTTTACTGTTATTAATTACACCTTTTTCCATTAGCTCCATCATTGAATCCGTAAACATCTCAGAATGTATCCCCAGATCCCGCTTCCCCAAAAGGTTTAACGCCACCACATTTGATGTCCCTCCAATTCCAAGTTGAATACAATCGCCATCACTTATTAGGGTTGCAACATTCTCTCCTATAAGCTGATCTACATCAGTGTAACTTATTGGTGGAAAATCAGGCATGCCAGTTTCTGCCTCAACTATAAAGTCGATATCATTTATGTGAACTTTTGTATCACCGTTAACCCTAGGAACTTGACTATTTACTTCAAAAATTATAGTTTCAGCGGCATCCATTGCATCTCTTTCGATTTGCACCCAGCTTCCTAGCGAAAAGAATCCATTCTCATCCATAGGGGCTACCTTAACCATAAATATATTGCAAGGCTGGTATTGGTTTTTTAGTTTCATAACATTGTGTAAATCATTGGGTAAATAATCAGTTCTTTTTTGATTCTGGATTTTTCGTGCAGTTTTCCCATAGAAAATTGAGCGCATATCAATATGGCCTTTTAATGAATCGTCAAGAAAAACCGGAAAGTCTTCCATATCCGTTGCCTTCCAAATTTCAACGTTTTTCAATTGAGGCGCTACCTTGTGTATTTCTCTCATAATGGCTGTAGGCTCTCCGCCATAAAGTCCAATAAAGATTTTATCATCACTTTTTATAGTTTTGATACATTGGTCTATAGTCAATTTCTTTGCTTCATACTCTTTTTCAAACATACATATACCTCTTTGTCATCACTTGTTTTAAATCATTATATTATCAATTGCATATTTTTTCAACATTGGTTGTTTATTTCCATATGTTACTGTGATATAATTTTCTTTATTCCATTGGAAGAAAGAGGTCATTTACAATGTTGGCAGTTTTTAGTAAGGTTCTAGTAATCTTTATATTAATACTCGTTGGCTTTATAGCAAACAAAAAAAAGATCCTGCCCGATGAGGCAAGACCACACATTACAAATTTACTATTGTACATAACATCACCTTGTATGATTATTTCTTCTATCTATTCAAAAGAATTGACCAGTAGCATTTTTTTATCTACAGTCCAAGTTATGATTGGCGCAGCCGTATTTTTCTTGGTTACAAGCATTATGGCCTACTATTTTGTAAAGTTTCTAAAATACAAACCCAAAGCAGATTGGGGTATGTACATAATAGCCATAACCAGTATTAACAGTGGTTTTATGGGTTTTCCTGTTACAAAGGCAATCTTTGGCGACGATATTTTTTATCTAATGGTTATGCACAATATTTTATTGACAGTATACATATACGGCTTTGTCTCACCAATTTTAAACATCGGTGGCCATGTAAAACCAAAATTAAAAGATATAGTAAAATCCATGTGCAATATCTGTATGTTTGCTGTTATTCTAGGATTTGTCATGCTTATATTGTCTATAAAGCCACCTGCAATGATTGATGAAATTATTCAATTATTAAGTGACGCAACTATTCCTATTTCAATGATAGTTGTCGGTATGCAGCTTGGTTCCAGTGACATAAAAAGCATTTTGCTAAATAAATATTTGATATTCACCAACATTGCTTCTATGTTTATCATACCAGTAATTACATTTCTCATAGTAAATCAACTGGATTTTTTATACACTGACGTAAAAGTAATCCTTATATTTGCCTCCGCTTTTCCAACAGCAGTTGCCCCTGTTGCCATTGCTGAACAAGACGGGAAAAACGCCCAAACTCTGGCAGAAGCAGTGTCACTGACCACTTTTACATCACTTATTACAATTCCACTTATTGCTGGTTTTTTAATGTCATATTATTACTAAAGTATTACCTGTGACTACTACAGCCACTACATGAGCCACAGTTTCCTGAGCAACCTTTATGATCTTTTTTATCTTTTATCAATCGAATTACAATTATTATAACTATTACTACAATCCAGTATCCCTTTCCTGCATTGTTTATCAAGAATGCTACCAAGTATGCAAAACCTGTTTGGTATGCTATTGCAAACAATGTCCATTTTTTATTGTTCATTTCTCTGCTAATAGCTCCGACTGCTGCAAAGCAAGGCACACACAGAAGATTAAATGTCATAAACGAATAGGCTGCAAGAGAAGTAAATTGACTTCCTATGCCTGCACTTCCGTAGAGAACTCCTAACGTTCCCACTATGTTTTCCTTGGCAATAAGCCCCGTAATGGTTGCCACAGTTGCCTCCCAAGTGCCAAATCCAAGTGGAGCAAAGACTACAGCAACAACCGATCCGATACTGGCAAGTAATCCCTGACTCAAGTCTGAAACCATTTCAAATTTTCCGTCAACCCATCCGAAGTTGGATAAAAACCATATTGCCATTGATGATAACAATATTATAGTCCCTGCCTTTTTTACAAAAGACCAGCCTCTATCCCAAGTACTCTTTAGCAAATTTATCAAAGTCGGCATATGATAGTCGGGAAGTTCCATAATAAAAGGTGATTGTTCCCCTGCAAACATCTTTGTTTTCTTTAGTAGAAGTCCCGAAACAAGAACTGCACTTATTCCGATAAAGTATCCACTTGGTGCTACCCACCATGCCCCATCAAATACACTAGCTGCTATAAGAGCAATTATTGGCAGTTTTGCGCTACATGGAATAAAGCTGGTAGTAATTATCGTCATTTTTCTTTCGCTGTGGTTTTCTATGGTTCTCGATGCCATAATACCTGGAACACTACAACCCGTACCTATGAGCATGGGTATAAAAGATTTTCCAGAAAGCCCAAATCCCGAAAAGATTCTATCCAAAATAAAGGCAACTCTTGCCATATATCCTGATCCTTCTAATAGGGCTAGCAAGAAAAACAGCATTAATAATTGTGGAAGAAATCCCAATACGCCGCCAACCCCTGCAATAACTCCATTGACAATCAATCCAATTAACCAAGGCGCTGCACTAATTGATGTCAAAAAATCTGTTGCCCCATTGGTTACAATTTCACCGAAGAACACGTCGTTTACCCAGTCCGTAATTGGCCCGCCGACTATAGTAATAGAAATGAAATATACCATAAACATTATTACTGCAAATATTGGCAATGCCAACCATCTGTTTGTAAGAAACTCATCAATTTTTTCTGTAGTTGTCTTACCGTTCTTTTTATTTAATGTTAAACTTTCCATTACAATTTTGTCTATAAACTCATATCTCTTACTAATCCCCTCGTCCTCAGAAATACTTTCGTCAAAAGAGATGTTAGTATTTTTCCAGACAAGGTTATCTTTGTGAGTAGCTAAATCAATTGCAACATTTACCCCTGTTCCATTAATGGCTGAAATGTTTACTGCCTTGCAACCAAGAGCATTCTCAAGTTTTTGCAGATTCAAGCGATTCCCTTTTTTCTCCATGGTGTCAAACATATTTACTGCAACTACAACTGGAATGCCAAGTTCCATAAGTTGAGTCGTCAAATACAAGCTTCTTTCCAAATTTGTTCCATCGACAATATTTAGAATCACATCTGGTTTTTCTTCTATTAAAAACTTCTTTGCGACCTTTTCTTCCAGTGTATATGTTGAAAGTGAATATACTCCAGGCAAGTCAATTATCTCTATTTCTTTATTATTACAAAGCAACCCTGTTTTTTTCTCTACTGTAACTCCTGGCCAATTGCCCACAAACTGATTTGAACCAGTAAGCCTATTAAACAATGTGGTTTTGCCACTATTTGGGTTCCCTGCTAATGCGATTCTGTATTTCATTCTAGCTCTCCATTTCTTTGATTTGTATCATATCTGCGTCTGCCTTCCGCAATGTCAGTTCATATCCTCTTACGGTTATTTCCATTGGATCTCCCAGCGGTGCCATCTTTCTTAGTCTTAGCTTTGTTCCTGGTGTTATTCCCATATCCATAATTCTACGCTTTAATGGCCCCTGACCGAATACCTTTTCTACTGTTACTGTATCTCCAACTTTAACATATTTTAATGTTCTCATTTTTATACTCCCTTCTGGCCGCTTCTTGAGTGGTTAGTATTGGCTAACCTCACTCCCGAAAAATAGTTAGCATTCACTAACTTCTATTATAAGTTAGCACAAACTAACTGTGTTGTCAAGAACATTTTTTTGTGTTATATTTAATATAATGAAATTTATGGAGGCAAGACTATGAAGATTTATGAATCCGCAGAAAATTATTTTGAGACTATACACATTTTAAAAGAAAGAATGGGAATGGTTAGAGCAATAGACATAGTAAATGAGCTTGGTTTTTCTAAGCCAACTGTCAGTATTGCTATGAAAAAATTTAAGGAAAACGGATATATAAATATTGACCAAGAAGGTCATATTACACTTACCCCTCTTGGCCAAGAAATTGCTGACAAAACATATGAGAAACATAACATCATTGCCACTTTGCTCATGTCTCTTGGTGTTCCAGAAAAGACTGCTTATGAAGATTCATGCAGAATAGAACACCATATTAGCGATGAAAGTTTTGATTGTATAAAAAGCTATTGGCAAAACCATAAATTATAATATATGTCTATTCCAAACAATATTTTTTATCGAGTATTTTGTTACATATCATTACCAGAATTGTGATAATTCCTAATCTCAATACGCCTTGTAAACTAGTTAATACCAATATGAGATTACCATCTTCTAATAAATTTTCTACTATCTTTCCTTCTCCCCACATTGCTCCTAATACGGCTGCTACTGTTAAAACTGTTACTATAATATTTATTATAGGTTTAAATTTTCTTGGATTCAAAATGTTAAGCACTAGTTGCAAAGTCAACAATATCCCCACTAACAATGCACAGTAAAGAATAAGTAAAATAGGTGTAATCCCTATGGATATTCCGATTTCTATGGGAGTCATCCCTTGAAGAATTAAATTGTTTATTAATAAATCCCATATACTCGTCTTCTCATCTGTGATAATAAATAAAACCACCACAGCAATGATGATCATTTGAATGCCTAGCCAAAATACCCCTGCGAAGATTTTACCTAATATGATGTTTATATTTGATATGGGCAAAGTCATGTATAAATATGCTTCCTCTCCAAACAAGCTTTTGTTGCATATTTTGTTTAGTCCTATTATTGTAAAAACTCCTTCACCTATAAATGCCATATAAAGCAATGCTATACCAAATACTGACCCTACTCCCGCAAAGTACACACCCAAACACAAACAACCTACAAAAGTCCCAATAGCGGCAAAAAAATTCTTTGATCCAATTACTATATTCATACTAATTGATTTTTCTAGCATCATAAATACCTCATTTCAACTTAATAACTCCATCCTGCCCTCTATAACTAACTACTGCCATTCCATCCTTGACTATACTAGCACTATCAAACAATGGCTCTATAACGATCTTTCCCGTCATGTCAATATATCCGTATTTGTATTTCTCTAAATTCAGCGGTGCAAACCCATCTACAAAGTACTCATTGTAAGTAGATATACCATCTGTTTTCTTAGATGCTGGAATTTCAAAAACTGTTTCACCCGCCTTGTTTAACCCTATAAAGCCTTTGTTCATACGGACTATACACAATCCCTGACTAAAGCTCTCATAACCGTAACGGAAATATTCACCTGAAAGAATCATTTTCCCTTTTTTATCAATAACCCCATGTTTTTCTTTATAATTAGTGCCAATCTTATCACCTATAGTCATTCCCTCAATGGTAGTCACACTCGCTACTCCTTCATTAAATGAATTTGAGTTGCTATACAATTGTCCACCAAATTTAGGCTGAAAATTTTTATCTAGATATACAGATAGGTTTGGGCTTAGGCTATTCTGCGATTCCCCCAGACCTGCTATGTACCCACCAATGCCATCAGGCCTGATATCAGTGTATTCTGTGCTTTCCAACAATACTTCTTTTGACGGAATACTAATGATTTTATTATTTGATTTTTCCTTAACCAATATTTTATTTTCGTCGATTTGTACTATCTCATTTCCCTCTGTACCTTGATATATGGTGTTTTGTTGTTTATCTATTACTGTACAAACTCCCAGATTTTCTACGACTGCATATTTGCCAATAAACGCGTTTACATAATCATATTTAGGAGGTATAACCTGAGATGAATTTACACCTACATATCCACTTTTTTCCCCATCAGTGGATATATTACATATCATATCGCTTCCAATTCCACCATACTCTCCCCAAAGAGTCTGAACTTTGTTACCATTATAATCCATCAGTGAGTAAACATTATCTAATGATTTTATAAGTATAAGTTTCTCTGTGGTGTTTGTAAATCCTATGATCTTATACTTATCAGTCAAATTGATTTGCCACTTGTAGCCATCAATTGTCGCCCTTTCCCTAAGCAGGTGTACACTCGTTATATATCCACTGATACCTATTGCCAAACATACACTCAATACAATCCCTATTGTAATTTTCGTTTTCTTATTTTTCATTACTGGCCTCACTAAAAATCTCTTTCATGGAATTTTCCAATGTCATTCCATATTTTTCTCTTATTGCATCGCAAAAAGTATTTGCCACTACTGCTCCACCATTTAAAACCACAACGGAGTCAAAAAGTCTCTCAATTTGTGAAATCAAATGTGTTGCAACAAGAATTGTCCCTTTTGAATCAAAGTTTTCGAGTATTGTATCTAGTACAAAATCTCTTGCCCCTACATCAACGCCACCCAGTGGCTCATCAAGTAAATACAGTCTTGCTTTTCTTGACATTACAAGACTTACCTGAACTTTATCTATCATTCCTTTTGACATTTCTTTGAATTTTTTATCTTTATCGATTTGAAATTTTTCTAACAAAGACAAGCATTTTTCTTCGCTAAAATCCCCAAAAAAATCTCGATAGATCTGAATTATTTCCAATGTTGTTTTGTCCATTGGAAAACTGTTTTTATCAGGAAGATATGAAACAATGGCCTTGCTCTTTGCCCCTGGCCTTTGACCATCAATAGTCACTGTTCCCTCATATGAAGTATATAGCCCTGCAAGAATCTTTATAAAAGTTGTCTTTCCACTACCATTTGGGCCAAGTAGTCCAATGATTTTCCCTTCTGGTATTTCTATGCTAACATCTCGCAGTGCCTCTACTTCACCAAATCTTTTCGTAAGGTTACAAGTACTTACGATTGGTGGATTTTTTATTAGTTGTAAAGCTCCTTGTCTTTCCATTTTAGCCAACCCTTTCTACCACTTTGTTATGAAAAAAACTCGCAATTTCTTTGGTGGTAAATCCCAATGCTTCCATTTCTGATTGAAAGTTTTCTACTGTCTCTTTTGCCAATTTAATTCTAGTTATTTCAATAAGATTAGTATCATGAGTCACATATCTTCCGGTCGTTCTTTCTGATGCAAGTAGTCCATCTCTTTCCAATTCCGAAAGCGCTCTCTGCATAGTGTTTGGATTAACTCCAAATAATTCCGCAAGGTCTCTGACCGAAGGAACTCTTTCTCCCGGTTTCATTTCTCCCGAAACAACGGCTTGACTAATCTTCATCATAATCTGCGTATATATAGGCAAATTCTCATTTAATTCTTTGTTCATTATTACTCTCCTTTCTCTTTGTGTACGTATGTACTATTTTGTTAATACAATATCACTATTGCTATACTTTGTCAACTGTTTTTAAGAACTAATTTCACCTAGTTTCTATTTTAGCAGTTTGTGAAATGCAAAAACGGATGCACCGCAGCAATTATTTTACTGCAAAACATCCGTTTCTATTGTATACAAAACTAATTTTATTATTTTAATTGGCTCTTGAAAATTTCTACTAGGCTGCCTTTAAGCTTTACGCCATTTTTTAGAAGTGTCCCTTCTAGGGCCTCCATTGTTTCAATAAGATTTTTTTTATATGCATTTTCCCCCATGTGGCCAATTCTAATTACTTTGCCTGCAAGCACATCAAAGCAACCGGAAATCATAACTCCATAGTCCTTTTTCATACCTTCCAGAATATCTTGATCTGTAACTCCAGTTGGTACTTCAATGACCGTAACTGTATTTGAATACCCCTCATCTAAATATAGTTTTAACCCCGAACCAGAAACCGCTTTTCTGGTAGCTTCTGCTAATGAATAATGCCTTTGTAAAATGCTTTTATCTGCTAATACATTTTCTATAGCCACACGCAAACCCATAATGTCACTAATAGGCATTGTGTATGGGAACCATTTTTCTTCATAATAATTTTTCATTGCCAATAAGTTTCCATAGAAACTTCCAATAGGTTTTTTTCTGTTTTCCATTGACTTAAAAGCGTCATCACTTATCCAGACCATTGAAAGTCCTGGAGGTGCAGATAATGCCTTTTGAGAACCACCACAAAGGATATCAATTTTACTTTCATCTACATTGACATACTCCCCAAACATTCCAGCCACAGAGTCCACTACTGTCAAAATATTGTATTCCTTTAACATATTGCTTATGGATTTTATGTCATTTAATACGCCACTTGGTGTGTCACAATGAACTACCGTCGCATACTTGAAATCGTGATCATTTTCCAGAAATTTTCTTAGTGCATCTTGATCTACTGGTCTGTGATAGTCTGTTGAAAACAAAACTGGTTTGCCTCCGTATATAGTCACAAAATCGCAGAATCCTCTGCCAAAAATCCCATTGTCAATTACAAGAACTCTGTCTTCAGGTTCAGTTAATGAAGCGCATGCTGCCTCTAGTCCTAAGATTCCCTCGCCACCAAGAATATATGCCTTGTTGTTTGTGTGCATTGCCTTTGAAAGCAAATCACAAGTTTCCTTATAAAACTCATAGAAATCCAAGTCTATATCTGGATTTGTAAATGGCATACTTCTGGCTTTCATTACATTTTCTTTTACTCTAGTCGGACCAGCCGTCATAATTTTATACATTTTATACCTCCATATACTGTCCCTACTAAACTCTTGCTATTTTTTTTAGTTTCTCGATGCAAGTCAAAACAAGAATTCCCGCTACTCCAACCTGTATTATATTCCCTGGAATTGAGCCAAGTGGTGTAATCCAGTTTCCAAATAGTATTACTTCTGTAAAGTAGTAACCTACAATTTTTATTGCTATTGCCATAATTACAGCGAAGATATTGCATATATACGCTTTTTTAAAAGGCTTCTTTTCTGAAATTAACCCTATGGTATATCCCATTAGGCCAACGATTACAAATGTAAAAGGTGCCCATGCTGTCCAACCTGAAAACAGATCAAATAGTGCCATTCCAAAAGCTCCAGTAATAGCTCCGGTTTTTCTTCCATACATCATAGCTCCAACAAACAGTGGAACATTTCCAAGATGTATCAGTCCGCCACTTCCAATAAATGGTAATCTAATATTTATCAGCCATGTTGCCACAAATATTAGGGCAATAAACAAGCCATTTATTACTACCGTATATGTAGTGCTTCTCTGTTTGGTTTTTATTGTATTATCTAATGTTGTCATATAGTTCATCTCCATCTCTCTTTGATAATAATATGATACATTAAATCTGTAATTATTAAAATAGACAATTATTTCTTTTTTATTACATACAATGATAGGTTTTTGTGGGATTATTTATAACTGTATGCTTATTATTTGTATATACAGTTACAGTTCTACTGTATTGTATGTAATAGTCCAAATATAAAAGCCGCAGGATTCCTGAATTATTCAGAGAACCTAACGGCCTTTATATTTTATGAGTATAGTAGTAAAAAAATGATTGTCAATTTGTTATCTTTTTCCAAGGTAAGCTTCCTGTATTGTCTTATCTTTTAATAATTCTTTAGCACTACCCTCTGCTGAAATTACGCCTTGTTCAAGAACATACGCTTTGTCAGCGATTGATAATGCTTTGAATGCATTCTGCTCTACTAACAATATGGTCTTGCCCATTGCTTTAATTTCTAGTATTATATCGAAAATAGTATTTATTAGGAACGGTGCCAATCCTAGTGATGGTTCATCTAACATAATTAACTTAGGTGATGACATTAGTCCTCTACCCATTGCTAACATCTGCTGTTCTCCACCAGACAAGGTTCCTGCAATCTGCTTTTCTCTTTCCTTCAATCTTGGGAATAACTGATATACTCTTTCAAAGTCATCTGCGATCCCTTTAGCATCATTTCTTAAATATGCACCCATTTTCAGGTTTTCGTTTACACTAAGGTTAGCGAAAATAACACGTCCCTCCGGAACCTGACAGATGCCTTCTTTTACAACTTTATATGCTTGGGTTGGTAAAACTCCGCCTTCATATGTAATATCTCCAGAGTACTTTATCATACCACTAATAGCATTTAGCATAGAAGATTTTCCTGCGCCATTTGAACCTATAATAGTTACAATTTGCCCTTCTTCTACATCGATGTCTATGCCTCTTAATGCGTGAATACCGCCATAAGAAACATTCAAATTTCTAACACTAAGCATCTTCTTCGTCATCCTCCTTTCCAAGATAAGCTTCGATAACACGTTTGTCATCTTGTATCTCAGCAGGTGTTCCTTCGGCTAAAGCTTTACCGAAATTCAGTACGAATATTTTATCACAAAGTTTCATGATCAAATCCATATGATGTTCAATAATAAGTACTGTCAGTCCGAACGAATCTCTTATGTCTCTTATTAACTCCATCAGCTGCATTGTTTCTTCTGGATTCATTCCAGCTGCTGGTTCATCTAAAAGTAAAAGTTTTGGTGAAAGTGCAAGTGCTCTTGCAATTTCCAATTTTCTTTGCATACCATAAGGTAGATTTGAAGCCACCATATCGCGTACTTCCCAAAGACCCATTAGCTTTAACAGCTCCTGTGTCTTTTCATGCAATGCGCCTTCCTGTTCCTTACATTTTTTAAATGCAGGGAGAGGTATAAATGATAGCGGCTTTAGTATAGCATGTATCGGATTGTACGTTGCCATTTTGTGGCAAGCTGTAAGTACATTATCATATGCTGATAGTTTCTTAAACAAACGGATATTTTGGAAAGTTCTTGTGATTCCTTCGTTTGCAATTTTGTATGGAGCTTTTCCTTTTAAGTCATCTTCATAAAAAGTAATTTTGCCCTCGGTCAGAGAGTAGATACCTGTAATAAGGTTAAATATAGTTGTCTTTCCTGCGCCATTTGGTCCAATAAGCCCATATATTTCTCCCTCTTTTACATTAAAGCTAACATCTCCTACTGCTGTCAAACCTCCAAATTGTTTAGTTACGTGGTCAAGAGCTAGCACTGTCTTGTTTTTGTCCATCCTTGCCACCTCCTCTACGTCTATTTATTATCTTTTTTAACCATCTGAAATTAATTTCTTTGCCGCCCATTACACCTTGTGGTCTAGCTACCATAATTATGATTACTGCCAGTCCGTATATAACAAGACGCCATTGTGAAAATGTTCTAAATATCTCTGGTAAGAATGTAAGGATAAACGTTCCTACAACACTTCCAGTAATACTCCCTAGTCCACCAAAGATAACTATTATAGTAAGTTCTGTTGACTTTAATAATTGGAACATAACCGGTTGAATATATCCTAAATAGTGAGCCATTAATCCACCTGCAACACCTGCATATAATGCACTAATTGCAAGGGACATAAGCTTGTATCCAAATACGTTTATACCTATTGCCTGTGAAGCAAGCTCTTCCTCACGTATAGCAACCATATTTCTTCCATGCCTTGATTTGATTAAGTAAGCCATTGCTGCAATTGCTATTGCGTTAATAACAACTACAATTGCCAAGTAATAGTCTGAACTGTATGTTTCTAGTCCTGGAAGTCCTCTGGATCCACCAAAGAACTGAATGTTATCGAAGAGCAAACGAACTGCTTCTCCAAAACCCAATGTCGCTATACAGAAATAGTCACCTTTTAAATTTAATGTTAATTTACCTATTAGTAAACTCATAACCATTGCCATTATTCCACCAGCAAGTAGCGCAATAAGTAATGGTACACCTCTCATTGTAAGCATTGCGGAAGTATAAGCACCTATGGCCATAAATCCTGCATGTCCAAATGAGAACAATCCTGTAAAACCAGTCAATAAGGATAGACCTAATACTGTAAGTAGATTGATACCTGTTAAGATCAAAATACCTGATATGTAATACCAACTAAACATTCAATCCACCCCCTATGCCTTATCTTCTGTTGTCTTGCCCATTAAACCAGTTGGTTTAACAACAAGTACCAGAATCAATAGTGAGAAAGCAATTAAATCTCTATAACTTGATGAGATATAAGCGGATGCCATTGTCTCTATTATACCAAGTAAAATCGAACCGATTACTGCCCCTGGTAAACTTCCCAGCCCACCAAATACTGCAGCAATAAATGATTTGTTTGTAATAATACCGATTTGTGGGTATACAGTGTATTTTATTCCAAATAGCATACCTGCGATACCGCCTAACATTCCTCCAAGAAGGAATATTACAAATATAACACGGTCAACATTTACTCCCATAAACTGACTTCCTCTTGAGCTATATGATGTAGCTCTGATTGCCAATCCAATTTTTGTTTTTCCTAGGATAACTACTAAGATTAGTAAACTAACCGCCGAAATAGCAAACATCAACAAGTCAACTCTACCAATAGCTATATTTCCAATAAAAATGGATTCACTATTTATAATGTTTGGATAAGTTTTGAATGTTGGTCCTATTGTTGCGACTACGAAGTTCTCTAGGAAAATAGATGCTCCCATTGCGGATATGATAAAATATAACGGTGGTGCGTTTCTCATTCTAAGTGGTCTATATGCAAATCTCTCAAGTACAACCGCCACTAAACCTGCTAATAATGCTGCAATAATAAGCGCAGCCGCAAATGGCATTGAGATTAAGCTAACTGCATAGAAACCAAAATAGGCACCAAGCATTATAATACCGCCGTGAGCAAAGTTTGAAAAGTTTAAAATACTATAAACTAACGAATAACCTACCGCCATAAGGGCATATACGCTTCCTATGGAAAGTCCGTTAATTATTTGTTGAATAAAAGTACTCACTTTGGAACCTCCTTATTTTTATTAAAGAGGGCAGTAAAACCGCCCTCCTTCATATAAGCGTATATATTATTTTACTTCTACACCATACTTTTCTAAGAATACATATTTTTCATTATGTATTTTTAATACAGCTGCTTGCTTACCAATTGGGTCATGTGTATCTGGACTTAATTTGATAGGTCCTGTAACGCCCTTAACTTCAACTTCTGTCAAAGCCTTTGCTATTGCTTCTGAGTCAAGCTTTCCAGCTTTTTCGACTGCAGCTTTAAACAATATAAATGCGTCGTGTACTAAGTATCCATTGATTTCCAATGCTGTGTCATATTTTGTAGCATATAAGTCTTGAACTGGTTTAACGTCTGGATCATCATAATCTAAGTGGTTAATTACATAACTTCCTTCGATTGCTGGGCCAGCCATATCCATAAGAGTATCTGATGGCCATCCATCTCCACCCATTAATGTTGCTTTGATTCCAAGGTCTCTAGCTTGATTTGCACTTAGTGCAACTTCTTTGTAGTAATAAGGCATAATAATTACGTCAGGGTCTTTTGCTTTAATTCTGGATAATTGTGGACGGAAGTCTACGTCTCCAGCCTTAAATCCTTCTTTAGCAACGATCTTTCCACCTTTTTCAGTAAATATTTCTTCGAAATATTGGCTGAAACCTTGTGAATAGTCACTAGCTACGTCATAAAGAATAGCAGCTTTTTTGTATTTTAGTTTGTCAGCAGCATATCCGCCAACTACTGCACCCTGATATGGGTCGATAAAGCATACTCTAAAGTTATATGGGTTAACTTCGCCTTTGTCGTTAACTGTAACCTTAGGGTTAGTAGCTACTGTCGCAATGTCTGCAACCTTAGCATCGTTTAAAGCAGCTGTTATAGCTAATGCTTGACCAGATGCGTTAGGTCCTAAGATTCCCATTACTTTATCTTGGGCAACTAATCTCTTTACTGCGTTTACAGCTTCATTAGCATCACCCTTTGTATCGTATTTTATTAATTCGATTTGTTTTCCAAGGATTCCGCCATCTGCGTTCTGTTGGTCAACTAATAGTTGAAGCATTTGGGATTCGCATTTTCCCCAAGGAGCTTGGTCACCAGTTAAGGAGCCAATCCAACCGATTTTAACAGTTTCTGGTTCACCGCCGCCACCGCAGCCTGCCAGAGCCATTGTAAGTACCATTACAGCACTTAGTAATACAGCCATTTTTTTCTTCATAATTACGTTCCTCCTATATAAAAATAGTACATTCGCTAAATATTTGGAATATTTAGTAACTTAATTATACGCAAGTGTTTCAAAAAGACTCAAAAAAACTCAAAATTACCTGAAAATAATTTTGAGTTTTTTTATTTATATAAGTTTCTGGTTAATACTTTTCTAATCGTTCTTTGTCTCAGACGATTTGCTTTGGATAATTAAGGCATAAACAGCTTGTGACACCGCGAGGCCCATCCCTGCTATATAAATATAGCTTGATAACTTATCTTTGCCAAAGAAAGTCAATATTATACACAGTGGTACTATCACACATAGCCATACATAATATTTCTGAGTAACCGCGCCATGTTTTTCAATCTCCTCTTTTACTATCCTCTCCCAGTTGATTAATCTCAACACAACCGTACTTATCAGTACTGCAATTAAGAACTCCATAACAGGATTCTGTATTAAACTCATATTTTACTTCCAACCGTGTAGTGACGCAATTATGCGTAAGTGTTTCAAATGACTCATAAAACTCTGGCTTATCTTTTATTCTTTTGATTCCGTAAAAGTCATTAGCCCTTCTATAAATTTACTTATAGATGCTTTACCACCATTTTGGTTTTTCCCTCTTATAAAATCCATTTCACTACGAATAGATTCAAAATCAAATATCATATATGAATATGTTTGGAAAATTTCATTGTAATAGTCTTCTACACCCATAGCTGCCATATTACCCAATGCCTTTTTTACAGCACGACGTATGCGTTGTTTTACCATTCTTTCATCTTCACCATTTTCTTTTGCATATTTTAATATGGTATATCTATCAAATTCCAAATCATTTCGTAAAAAAAGGTTTAAATGTAGCTGTGGTGCTATCATTACCGAAGCTCTTGATTCTGTCGATAGGAATTGTTTCATATCCAATGAAACTAGACGTAGTATTGTCTCTAGTTTAAGAAAAACTGGTTCCCTATCCTCCATCGCTACCACACACAATGTTTCATACCCATCTGTATACAGGGCATTGGAAAAGGTTGAGTATCACTCGGCACCAAAAGAGTTGCCTGAGGTTCTTAGCTTTGACGAGTTTAAAGCTAATACCAATGAAGGTAAATACGCCTTTGTTGCCATTGATCCAGTAGCTCATAAAATCATTGAAATTCTAGGCGATAGAAAATATTCCTCTGTCTATAGTTTCTTTTCTAAATACCCTGAGGAAGAACGTTTAAAGGTAAAGTTTGTTGTTAGCGATTTATGGAGACCCTATTTAAAAATAGCCAAAACACTGTTTCCAAATGCAACTTTTGTTGCTGATAAATTCCATTATCAAAGGCTTGTCAATAATGCTTTTAACTCAGTAAGAAAAAATATCTCTGAAAAACTTGATCCAAGTGTTGCTTATCAAGTAAAAAAATATTGGAAGCTTCTCAACAAAAAGGAATCCAGACTTTACTGCAAAGAACAAAAGTATTCCCATTGGCTCAAACGTCCTGTTTTACAGACAGAACTAGTTCAATCCCTAATTGACGTTGATAACACCTTAAATGAAGCTTACCAACTTTATCAGGAATTTCTCACACTCATTAACCTTAAAAATGAGTCGGAGCAAAAAAAGCTATTTGATACCTGGTTAGACAAAGCTTCAACAAGTAATATTAAAGAAATGAACAACGCCGCTAAATCATTAAAAACCTGGTCTGATGGAATAAAGGCTTCTTTTGTACCATACAATGGAAAAACCCTAAATAATGGTACTATTGAGGGTTTCAACAATCGTATTAAGGTAATTAAACGTGTATCTTATGGTTATCGTTCATTTATTAATTTTAAAAAAAGGATTTTATTGAGCTTTTTCTAATGATTTTTTTCAATTAAAATGGGAGTAGAAATTTTATCTACCCCCACAGTTGACTAACAACCTTTTCTGGTTAATACTTTTCTAATCGTTCTTTGTATCCGATGGTTTGCTCTGGATAATTAAAGCATAAACAGCTTGTGACACCGCAAGACCCATCCCTGCTATATAAATATAGCTTGATAACTTATCTTTGCCAAAGAAAATCAATATTATACACAGTGGTACTATCACACATAGCCATACATAATATTTCTGAGTAACCGCGCCATGTTTTTCAATCTCCTCTTTTACTATACTCTCCCAGTTGATTAATCTCAACACAACCGTACTTACCAGTACTGCAATTAAGAACTCCATAACAGGATTCTGTATTAAGCTCATTTTTTACTTCCAACCATGTAGTGATGTATCGTAAAATACCTGTCGTGTCTGCTCAATAAATTTACCATTTTTATAGAATTCATAAATGTGATCATGTTCGTATTGATATGCGCTGATTTCTCTATAATAACACGTCTCTTTAAATGTAACGTTTATATCACTAATGTGACTATCTGTCATCTTTGGAACTATAAAGTTTATTACCTTCTGTGGTACTTTTAGAGCTCCTCCTAGATATAAACTTAATGCTTCTGCCGTCATGTCTACAAAAAATTTGTTTGCTTGTCTTGTCCCACCATATCTCCATGCAGGACCTTGTTCAAATAATGTAATGTCTTCATTACCATTTAGTGTACACACAACGCTTTTACTTGGTATGGTGTTTTGGGACACTATACTTTCTTTTGCAAAACAAAAAGTTGTGTTCATTGTGACCATTGTAAGTACCATTACAGCACTTAGTAATACAGCCATTTTTTTCTTCATAATTACGTTCCTCCTATATAAAAATAGTACATTCGCTAAATATTTGGAATATTTAGTAACTTAATTATACGCAAGTGTTTCAAAAAGACTCAAAAAAACTCAAAATTACCTGAAAATAATTTTGAGTTTTTTATTTATATAAGTTTCTAGTTTATCTTTTATTCTTTTGATTCCGTAAAAGTCATTAGCCCTTCTATAAATTTACTTATAGATGCTTTACCACCATTTTGGTTTTTCCCTCTTATAAAATCCATTTCACTACGAATAGATTCAAAATCAAATATCATATATGAATATGTTTGGAAAATTTCATTGTAATAGTCTTCTACACCCATAGCTGCCATATTACCCAATGCCTTTTTTACAGCACGACGTATGCGTTGTTTTACCATTCTTTCATCTTCGCCATTTTCTTTTGCATATTTTAATATGGTATATCTATCAAATTCCAAATCATTATCAACTAATTTTCCACAAATATTCATAATGTCTTTGGTTCCTTTTTCTCCAATAACCCCAATTATCCCTAGAATATATCTAATGTCGCGAATCTGTTGTTCTTTTTTATCACGTTCTGCTTTCTTCCTAGAGGAAACTCCCGGATCGCTTTCAACCATCATCCTTATTCCGCCTAGCATCTTTTCAAGATTTATTTTTTCGATTAGCCTTTTAATCACCGTTTCAACTTCTATTGCATTAATTGGTTTTCTAATAAAAAACTCTATGCCGTTTTGGTATGCGCCTGCAACCATTTCACTGTCCGAAACTTGAGAAATCATTATAAAATTAATATTAGGCTTTACTTTTTTTATATTTTTGACTAGTGTTATTCCATCTACAACAGGCATTAATAAATCTACCAAGACAATGTCTGGTTCACTGGCTATTATTTCTTGTTCTGCAATGACTGGATCCGTTGCAGTTCCAATTATTTCACATATGTCTTTTTCTTTAATTATTCTGGCCAATACTTTTACTATGCTTAAAACATCATCAACTATGTAACACTTCATTTATCTTCTCCT
Organism: Anaerovoracaceae bacterium; assembly: GCA_036660615.1. GTDB lineage: Bacteria > Bacillota > Clostridia > Peptostreptococcales > Anaerovoracaceae > JAVXAG01. The sequence goes on along the minus strand of JAVXAG010000002.1, from coordinate 802 downwards.
TTCATTGACTCACAAGGTATGGAAATTACAAATTTTGTATATGAGCCCTCTGTGGATTCTACAAATATGCTTCCGTCAAAAACATCTTCAACTATACTATGCACCAAGGTTAAACCAACTCCCCTGTTTATATCTCCAGTATTCTGATCAAACTTTGTAGAAAACCCAGGTTCATATATAACACTAATTTCATCTTTGCGAATTCCCGGTCCATTATCAAAAATTGTAAAGACATAATATGAACCTTCTTTTTTTATTACGAGTTCCACATAACCTTTCCTATTTTCTCCAATAGCCTCCATACTGTTCATAATTAAATTTCTCAAAACCGCCATCAATGCAAAATGGTCTTCAACCTTGAAATTGCATTTTGTATCTATGGTAAAATATACCTTTGAATTATGAGCCTTGATTTGTTCATTGATATCCACAGTCAATATCTGTGCAATATCCTCAATTTCCATATCAGAAGCATTTATATCTGATAAAAAATTGTCTTGTAACCCTTGAATTACTCTTATATAGTCTTTCTTTATCTCATGAACATCTTTGGAAATATCCAAAGCAAGTGTACTCAATTCTGTTGGATATCCATCTTTTTTTAATTCGCCATAAAGGGAAAACGACTTTTTCATTACGTCTTCAATTTCTACCATATTTTTATTCATAAAATACACTTCACTGTTAAACACCGATGCCATTACAATTAACTTTTTGTATCTTTCTTCATGTTCCTCGCTCATCAACAATGCCTTGTATTTTTCTATTACAATAATAACTGCAAAAATAAACAAACTTCTAA
>JAVXAG010000001.1:0-52089 GCA_036660615.1 Anaerovoracaceae bacterium | reverse complement strand
TATAAATGGCTCCTAGTCAATACTTCAAGAAATTTAGTTGCTGTTTTTTTATATTTTCTTGCTATCAATGTTTGAATGAATGGGATACTATCTTATTCATTTTGTTCTGTATATACTTTGAAATACTAAATATCTTTACTATACCAGTCTAGAGTAATGGACTCAAAACACGAAGCAAAGCATCAAAAAGCTTTGTAAAGAAATTTGACTTTAAGACATTGTCATTTATTAAATTACTCTTATCGAAAGTTTCAATACAGTCCTTCTTTATATCTTTGATTGCAGCACAGTTTAATAAAAGTGTTCCGCACTCAAAGTGCAAATATAAACTTCTGTAGTCCATATTAATTGTTCCAACAACTGCGATTTCATCGTCGCAAACATAACTTTTGGCATGAATAAACCCTGGCGTATACTCATAAATTTTAACGCCTGCTTTTATAAGAGGCGGATAATATGAACGAGTAAGTTTATAAACAATTTTCTTATCCGGTGTTCCTGGCGTAACAATCCTAACGTCTACTCCACGCTTGGCAGCAAGGGTTAATGCTGTCTGCAATTCGTTATCAATAATCAAATATGGTGTAAAAATGTAAACGTATTTTTTTGCCTGTGAAAGAATGTCTATATAAATATTTTCTCCCAATGCCTCATCATCTAATGGTGAATCGGAATAAGGCTGAACTACTCCATCACTACCAAATCCTTCTTTATGCCATGTGTGTGGTCTAAATTGCTCATAGTCAACATCGGTTTTTAGAAATGCATTCCATATATTTAAAAACATCACTGTAAAGTTCCATACAGCCTCTCCTTCTAGTCTAAGACCTGTGTCTTTCCAATGTCCATATTTAGGATAAAGGTTTATATATTCATCTGCTATATTTATGCCACCACTATACCCTACTTTTCCATCTATAACCAGAATTTTTCTATGATCTCTGTTGTTCATAACAAGGGAAACCAACGGTACAAATGGATTAAATGGTATGCATTTGATCCCCGCTTTTTTTAGATTCAAAATCAATTGCTTAGGCAAAACAAAAATACTACCGACATCGTCATACATAATTCGTACATCAACACCTTCTGAAGCTTTCCTTTTAAGTACATCAAACATAGCGTCCCACATCTTGCTTTCAGCTATTATAAAATACTCCATAAAGATGTAGTGATCTGCATTTTCTAGATCAACTAACATATCTTTAAACATCTTTTCCCCAAGAGGATAATACTTTACTCCAGTATTTTTATATGAAGGATATGCTCCATGTGTTGTTATGTATTTTGTTGTCGCTGCCATTCTAGGATTTACTCCATCTAAAACATCGTCTTGTTGCAACAGCAGTCCTTTGTGTTCATTTTCGGTTTTTTCCAGTCGTAATCTAAGCTTTTTAGAAGGTCTTTTATTTCCAAAGAAAATATAAAATAGACCACCTAAAAGAGGAATCAAGCAAATAAGTAATATCCACCCTAGTTTGTACGCTGAGTTTTCATCTTTATTTATAATATAAATAACAATTAATACACTGAGAACCGTAAAAAATACATTGATCCATACCGCTTGTTCTGCCAAAAATAAGAAAATATTTACTATCCATAAAAGCTGAATAATAATTAATAATCCTGTAATGGTTAAACGATTGAATAATTTGTGAAATAGTACTTTCATTAGTTCTCTCTTTCTCTTTAAAATTTGACTTTACTAACTTTGTTGGTGCGGCCGACTGGACTCGAACCAGCACGGTTGCCCACACGCCCCTCAAGCGTGCGCGTCTGCCATTCCGCCACGGCCGCATTTATTATTTGTCGGGATTTACAACAATTCTTTTTTCCCAACTCCATTTATCACAATTATCATAGATATTGAAAAACGTCGGTAGTTTCTCAAAATTAAAATGTTGTACAGTAACAAGTGACCCTGTCTTGTAACAAAGAGAATAATATGGTAAATCTTTACTCATTATCTCTTTTAGTTCCTTATAGGTTTTTGAATACTTTTCCGTACTCATTGCTGTTTCTAATTTATTAACCAAACTCAAAACTTTTGGATTATTATAATTTATAAAGCTATTTTCATTAAAGAAATCCCTCAAATCATATTTTTTCTCAAATGAATAACCACCAATTAATATATCAAAGTCACTTTTTTCAGTCAATGCTTGGTACTCATTCCATGATACTTTATTAATATGTGTTGATATTCCAACATCATTCAAATTTTGTGCTATTAGCTTAGCCGCATCTACACGATTCAAATTATTCTCGTTTACGAGAATCGAAAACTCCAGCTTTTTACCCTTTACATCTTCTAAGAATCCATCTTCATTGGTATCCCTGTATCCTTGTTGTTTTAGCAATCCAACGGCTATATTTTCATTTTGTGCATACTCATCACCTTTATTACCAGATCCCAAGAAATTAGGATAATAAATAGAGTCAGATAAAACTCCACTACCCATATACGCATCTTTTAGTATTTTCTTTGTATCTATTGCCCTGGCAATTGCAAGACGAACATTATTTTTCGATAAATTGATATTGTCAAAATTGAAAGCTAAATATTCAACTTGGTTTGACATAATTTTGTTTATTTTTAAATTTTTATCCTCTGCGATAGTATCTATATTAGATTTATCCGAGTAATATGCAGTTATGCTGTCCATAGTCATAAGGTTTGTTGATTTTTCTTTATCTGGAAGTATTTCAAATTGGATTTTGTTTGTTGCCACATCTCCAAAGTAATCTTTATTAGGCTTTAACTTTAATCTTGAAAGACTGTTATAGCTAGAGTACTTATATTGTCCTGTTCCAACAGGTTTGTAACTAGTTGTGGACGCAAAATCATATGGACTACCCAGTTGATTGCTACAAACAATTGGAAATACTAAATTATCCAAAGCTGCATCTTCGGGGTCACTAAAATATATTTTTAGACTTCTATTACCCCTAACTTGTACATAATCTATTTTTGACGCATAATCATAATAAAGTGATTTTGATCCAACTGCATTAATTGCATCAACTGTGTACTTTACATCGTAAGCGGTAAGTTTGCTGTCATTGTGGAATCTGATATCTGATTTTAGCTTTATAGAAACGGTTCCTTCACTTGAATTTACACTATATGATGAAACCAAAACAGGCCTAACGTTAAGAGTTTCATCAAGCTCAAAAAGACCATCATAAATCAATTGCGTTATATAATACACATCTTCATCATTTGACAATAATGGATTTAGTGTATTGATTTTGCTCATTGAAAAATGCAAGGTATTAACTGGTTCATATGTGACGTTTTCTTCATTGTTTTTTGCAATGATATTATCTCTAACTATGAAAATAGTAGAAGTAATACTGGCTAAAACAACTATGATAATGATGATTAATATTATATTTTTATGAACAAATTCTAATGTTCTAACGAAAGAACTTTTCTTTGGTGGTGTTATCATAATCTTTTATTAATGCCTCTATTTGCAAATAAAGGTCTTCCTTTCCATTTGAGTTATCTAATATTTTATGCGATAGCAAAGCTTTGTCTTTATTGCTCATTTGATTGTTCATTCTAGCAAGAATATCTTCTATGGGAATACAATCTCTTGCACTAACTCTTTCAATACGTTTTTCTAAATCCGCATTAACTAGCCAAATTTCATCGACAAGTTTATCAATATTACATTCAAAAAGTAATGGTGCATCGACAAATATTATATCATATTCATTGCCACTTCGTAAATGATTAACTTCTTCTTCTATTCTTTTTACAACAGTGTCTGTGGTCAGTCTCTCCAGAATGCACAGCTTCTCCTTGTCATTAAAAACAATTTTTCCTAAGGCTTTTCTATTCAATTCTCCATCATTGCATAATATTTCTTTGCCGAAAACCGATACAATTTCATCAAGAGTCCTTGATCCTTTTTTAGTAACACTATGTGCTAGAGCGTCAGCATCTATTACATAATATCCTTTATTCTTCAAATAGTCGGAAACCGTCGATTTTCCACTTCCTATGCCACCTGTAAGCCCAATTACTTTCATTGTTTCTCCATCTTCATTTTCTACCAAAATGACACTATTTCAAATCGTACCAAGTATAACCACGATTCAAATCACTTGTCATCTTAACTTTCAACTCTATTGCTGATTCCATATTTCTCTTCAAAAGTTCTTCTATTTCATCAATTTCACTCTTATCTGTTCTTATAATCAGTTCATCGTGAATTTGTAAGATAAGCTTTGATTTTGGATGCTTTTCTTTTAGTTCTTTATAAACTTTTATCATGGCCAATTTGATAATATCCGCCGCACTACCTTGTACAGGACTATTCATAGCAAGTCTTTCTCCAAATTGTCTTGTCATATAAGTAGAAGAATTTATCTCATGAATTGTTCTTTTTCTTCCCATAATAGTTGTTGAATATCCCAGTCTTTTGCAATCTTCAATCTGTTCGTCCATATATTTCTTTACATCTGTATGCTTATTGAAGTACTCATTTATATAGCTTTCCGCTTCTTTCCTAGAAATTTTTAGTTCCTCAGAAAGACCAAATCCACTCATTCCATATATTACTCCGAAATTAACTGCTTTTGCCTTGCTTCTGTCTTCTGCGGTAACTTTATCGTAATCAATGTTAAATACTCTTGCCGCCGTTATTCTGTGAATATCATCTCCATTGTTAAAGGCATCAATTAAAGTTTGATCTCCTGATAAATGTGCCAGAATTCTAAGTTCAATTTGTGAATAGTCTGCTCCAACCAAAGTATAGTTGTCGTCTCCTGCAGAAAAAGCTTTTCTCAAAAGTCTTCCCTGTGGTTGACGAATTGGGATGTTTTGTAGGTTTGGCTCAGTGCAGCTGATTCTTCCAGTCGCTGTAACTGTCTGTTGGAAATGTGCTCTCAGCTTTTTATCTTTTCCAATCAAAGGCATTAATCCCTCAACATAGGTGCTATTTAACTTTGACAAAGTTCTATATTTCAAAACTTCGTCGACAATTGGATGTAGCGTAGATATTTTGCCTAGAACTTCTGCACTTGTGCTATATCCTCTCTTTGATTTTTTACCTGCTGGCAGTCCCAATGTTTCAAACAGCACCGTTCCAAGTTGCAACGGTGAATTAATGTTAAATTTGGATCCCGCTAATTGGTATATTGTCATTTCCAATGTGGAAAGTTCTTCTTTTAGTGTATCTCCAAAGTCAGACAAAGTTTGTTTATCAACAGGAAATCCTTCAAATTCCATTGCAGTCAAAACTTCTATAAGTGGCAATTCTACGTTGTAATATACTTTATTCAAGTTTTCCTTAGCCAATGTAGCTTCTTCTAGTTCTTTTAATCTAATTACTGCCACACACCAGTCAAATCCAAAATCAGAAAATTGCACTGTACTGTCATTGAATAAATCCAATTGACCATTAGACTCAAGAAAGGTCTTTTCATCATTTATTTCATAATGCAAGTTTTCGAATACTAATGTCTTTATCTCGTAATTTGATTTCGTTGGATCAATGACATATTCAGCTATTGCTGAGTCAAATTTAGTCAACATTTTTGTATATCCTGCGAACATCAAAGGATAATAATCGTTTTTTAGATCATGTCCAATAATATACAATTCCTTTTCATTCAGTAATTTAACTACTTCCTCTAAAACACCTTGTTCCTGACAGTTAAAGTAATAGTAATCATTTCCTACTAATATGCTAATTCCAGTTATTTCAGGCTTTTCCACGTGATTATTGTCGCTAAAAACTTTTATTACTGCTTCTTGGTTCTTTTTCAATTTGCCTAGGTTGCCTGTTTGATTAATTTGGTTTAATTCACTAATTGAATTAATAGTATGCTTTACATAATTATTATTATCGTATACCTTATCATTCTTAAAACTCTCTTTATTAGTAATGTGAAGCTTTTTTAGTAAGCTGTTAAACTCAAGTTTAGAATATATGTCAATAAGTTTTTCATAGTCAGGCTCCTCTGTTTTAAACTTTTGTATTTCAAATTCAATAGGCACATATTTATTTATTGTGGCCAATTTCTTACTCATTGCAGCAAGTTGAACGTTTTCTTCTACTTTCGTTCTAAGTTTTTCGTTCTTGATTTGGTCCGTATTTGCAAGTAAATTCTCCATTGAGCCAAACTGCTCTAGCAATTTTATTCCTGTCTTTTCACCAACTCCTGGTATGCCCGGAATATTATCCGACTGATCGCCCATCAATCCTTTTAGGTCAATAAACTGGTCGGGGGTAAGCTGATATCTTTCTATCATCTTTTCTCTGTCGTATATGTCAAATTCAGAAATTCCTTTTTTTGTAATCAATATCTTTGTCAAATCAGTAGCCAATTGAAGTGCGTCTTTATCTCCAGTAATAATCAGTGGCTCCAATCCATCTTCTTCTGCTACCCTTGCTACTGTTCCAATTATATCATCTGCCTCAAATCCATCAATTTCAAGTGTTTCTATATTCATTGCGTGCAAAACATCCTTTACCAAAGGCATTTGCATAGCTAGTTCAGGTGGCATCTTTTTTCTGCCAGCCTTATATGCATCATATTCAATATGTCTAAATGTTGGACTTTTTTTATCAAATGCTACAGTCAAATAGCCCGGCTCATAATCTTCATTTATTTTATTTAACATGCTAAGGAAACCATAGATACCTTGGGTATATATTCCCTCTTTGGTAATCATCGGTCTTTGCATTGCATAATATGCTCTATTTATTAAACTATTCCCGTCTATAATGACGATTCTTTTACTCATAATTACTTCCTTTTTCTTTCGATTTTGCCATGGTGTTTTCATCAATTTTAATAACCTATATTATACGTTAATATGGTGATTTTTACAACTAATTATCCAAAATGTAAACTACAATAAAAACGGCTCCACTTGGGAACCGTCTAATATTTTGCCTTAATAGTTATTTGAGATGTGCATTATCTATATAATATCTCTAGAAGCTTTAAGTCCATAAGCTGGAGTTGCTTCCTTTACTGCAGTTTCAATAGCAATGGACATTATTTTAGTTGCTAGTGCGCCTAATGCATCTGGGTTTACCTCAACTTCTCCAGTTGTCATCACAAAAATCGTATCTCCATCAGCCGAAGTATGAACTGGTTTTATTGAACGAGCATAGCCGTCGTGGACAATAGAAGCCAATTTTGTACATTGGGCCTTTGTCAGTTTTCCGTTTGTAATTACGCAACCGATTGTTGTATTACCACTAAATACATTCTTTTCTTTTGCCATGTCTTCCAAAACCAGTCTTTCAGTAGAATCAAACTTTGATTTGTCCTCAGTTAAAATTCCACCTAGTTGTTTGCCTGTTTCATGGTCAAAAACATCGCCTAGAGCATTAACCACAACAATTGCTCCACATTGAAGGTCACCAATTTCTACTGCATGCGCTCCAAGACCACTTTTAATCATTCTTTCAATTCCAAGGTATTTGCCAATAGTTGCACCAGTTCCTGCGCCATGATTCCCACATTGAAATCCGACATCACTTGCATTAGCATTTTCACAAGCTTTCTTTCCCATAGCCTTATCCGGTCTTGCTTTAGGACTTCCAACTACCAAGTCAAACAGCGATGCACCGCAGACGATTGGAACGATTCCAACTCCAACATTGAAACCAATACCTTTGTCTTCAAGAAATTCCATAACTCCACAAGCTGCTTCAAGGCCATAAGCACTGCCACCAGATAATGTAACACTGTTGATTTCCTGAATCATATTCTCCGGCTTTAACAAATCAGTTTCCCTAGTTGCTGGGCCACCACCTCTAACGTCAACGCCTGCGGTTGCACCTTTTTCACAGATTATTACTGTTACTCCAGTACCGCCACTGACATCTTCTGCATTTCCTACCTTAAAACCTTTTATATCTTTAATATCAATATTTTTCATAGTTTTACCTCTAAAAGTCTTCTATATTATAATTTTGACGGCTGTAATTATTGCTATAGCAACACCTACAATAGCTTCACCACCCAGTAAACCCGATGCAATAATTTGCCCTTTTGATTCTTTTTCAAAAGCGGGTATGAATTTATCTACAATAAACCTAATTGCCCCACCGATAAACGCTGTTGCCGACAGATAAAATGGTAGATATACGCCTAGGCCCAGAGTCATTACTGGGAAATTAACAAAGTACAAAATCACCGCTACTATAAGGCCTATTACAAATGCAGGAACATGTGAAATTCCTCCAACCATTGCTGCCACAGCTGATGCCTGAGCCGCTGGGAACATTTCGCCACCAAAAGCTTCTGCCCCATATGCATTTATTATTACTGCTAAAATGCCTACTGATACCAATGCCCCGATTACTCCGCCTATGGCTTCCGCAATCCATTGTGCTTTAGGATCTGATTTTAGTATATGGCCTTCTTTAAAGTCATTCATTACGTCTCCAACAAGTCCACAAGCTACTGCAACAACTGCTGCTACATAAAATGCTTCTGTTTCGCCAATTGAAGTAACTGCCTTTGCTGCCAGCAAGACGATTATTCCGAATATTTCCATTGGGTTAATTCCCGATTGTCCTACGCACTGTGCTGACATTGACGTTGCAAGCCAAACACCTAGAATAGTAACAATTGATGCAATTATTCCCATTTTACAAACAGTTGTGAATATGAAGGCAAGTGCTACCATTGCAAACGGTGCCCATCTCATTCCAATTACAGAATCACCTATCATATCTTTACTAAACATTGCACCAAAGATTTCTTTTGCCTTAGGCAAAATTCCTTTTAAAAGTATTCCTATTCCTGTTCCAACCATTAGTCCAATTCCAAGTGATTGCTTTATGTTAGTAGCTGTGGCTAAATCTAATAAATGAAAATATTGTCCACCGATTAGTATACCTACATCTCCAATCAAAGCCCCTAAGAACCAAACTCCAACAAATATTGGTCCAACTATATATCCAATAGCTATAAGCATTGGGGAAAGCCATATTCCACCAATTGAACCGTAACTCATCATCTTTTGGCTAGAAATCAAAGCCGGAATCTTTTGAAACCAATCTCTAATTATTGTAAAAATTGCTGCAACACCCATTGAAATAAACAGAGTTCCAGCCTTTTTTCCTTTTTGATCTCCTATTGTCAAAGTATCTGCAGCGGCTTGTCCCATTGCAAATGGAAGATCCTTTGTCTCTACAAAATACTTTCTTATCAAAGCTGTAAAAATCAGCCCTAATATTACGCCTCCCAATGTAATTGTAAGTAGTATCCAAACATTAAACTTGGCATCTGGATTTAATATCCAAATCCCTGGTATCGTAAATGCAAGTCCTCCTGCAACCATTGCACCTGCTGACATAGCTGTATGGGTAACGTTAATCTCGTTGAGATTTGTGTTCCCAAGCCCTTTCAGTGCAAACATTGAAAATAGCGCCACGAACATTATCGGCCATGGCAATGAGCTTAGCTTTAATGCAATAAACATTGAACTACAAGTAATTATTACTGAGCCAATTGCACCAATCACCATACCTCTTGCGGTAAGTTGCCTACCAAACATATTTCGTTTCTCCTTTTAAAATAATAATATATTTTACAAAAAGGTCATATACAATATTTTTGCTTTATGCCTTCTTATAAGCGTACCAATATGCCAATGCTACAAAAATAGCACCGCCAATTATATTTCCTAAGGTAACCGGTATTAAGTTGTTTATTAAAAATCCACTCCAAGTCAAGTTGGCGAATGCCTCCTGCGTAACACCTGAAAGAGCGACAAATGTTTCGTTTGCTTTTGAAAAAAGCGCCACTGGTATGTAAAACATATTTGCAATACTATGTTCAAATCCTGCTGTCACAAAGAGACATATTGGGAAAAATATACTCGTTATTTTCCCTACTGCCGTATGTGTAGCAAAAGTCATCCAAACTGCTAGACAAACTAGTGCGTTACAAAGTAATCCAAGAATTACACCCTGTAAAAAAGTTAAATTCACTTTTCCTACTGCAATTCTTATAGTTATTGCACCAAGCATATTTCCGCCTGAACTTAGTAATCCTGATTCTGAAATCATCCAAGCGACAATAAGTGCTCCAATGAAATTTGCAAAATATACTATTATCCAGTTGCGTAGCATACTGGTGACTGTCACCTTTTTTTCCAAAACGGCTGCAAATATCAAGTTGTTTCCGGTGAACAATTCAGCACCGCTAAGTACCACTATCATAAGTCCTGTTGGAAACAAAATTCCAGATACTAACTTTCCTATGCCAAATGTTTCTGGATTTGAAAGAAGATTAAATGCCCCCATATTTGCTGCGGCACCTGCAAGTGCAATATATGCTCCTGCCATAATTCCTAAAATCAATAATTTGCTTGTACTACTGTTGCATTTTGAAACGCTTGTATCTATTGAGACCTCAAGAATTTCTGCAGGTTTTAATGGTTTCATATTGCTGTATCCTTTGCCTACTTAATTATATTTTTGTGTATTATATGATACACAGACAATTATTTAATAATTATGCGATAAAACGCACCGCTTTTGATTATAACATTTTGATACAAATAGTCAATGGACATCTGGAAAATATAATATCTAATTTCCAATTTTTTATAGTGTTATTTTTCTCAAAATCATATATAATATAAGTATCCTGGAACTCTCGTTAAGGACCCATAATTGAACCTACACTTTTGCATCGGGAATTTGAATTTTTTTACCTATGTCAAGCCTCCACCGAGTGGAAGGCAGAAGTAAGAATAGAATGCCCACCTATCGTTAAGATAGGGCGTCAATTATGTCCTGACGGCTTTCCGGGACTTTTTTTATTACCATTTTATATTCAGTAAATCATTCCATGAAAAAAGTGACCATGTAAATATGATCACTTTTATATATTTTATAAGTCTATTTCATCAAAATCAATTGTACAGTTTGTATGAACTTTTTGAACATCGTCATTGTCTTCCAAAACGTCAATCATTTTTTTAAGCTTTTTAATATCGTGTTCATCTGTTGGATTTGATTCCATCGATGGAAGATATTCAATATCAGATTCAACTATCTCGTATCCGCCGTCAACCAAAGCATTATACACTGCTGTATATTGTCCAGGTTCAGTTTGGATTTCAAAATTATCATCATATGTAATCATATCATCAGCGCCTGCCTCTAAAGCAGCTTCCATTAATTCATCTTCAACTACTGTGTCAGCTTTTTCTATAATAATGATTCCTTTTCGCGAGAACATATAAGATACGCAACCAGGTGTTCCTAGATTGCCACCATGCTTGTCAAAGGTTGCTCTTACTGCTGCAGTAGTCCTATTTGTATTGTCCGTTAAACAGTCAACAATTACGGCTACCCCACCTACTCCATAACCTTCAAAAGTTAATTCTTCATAGGATTCACCATCAAGTTCTCCTGTTCCTTTTTTTATAGCCCTATTAATATTATCATTAGGCATACTAATGCCCTTTGCTTTTTCTATTGCTACTCTAAGTGTTGCATTATATTCGGGATCTCCCCCAGCCTTAGCTGCAACTGTTATTGCTCTTGCATATTTTGTAAATACCGCGGCTCTTTTGGAATCTTGTGATGCTTTTCTACCGGCGATTGTACCGTGTCTACCCATGGAGACACCTCCTCTTCTTATTTTTTATTATAAAACTTGTTATTACAAGTTTGACATCAATTCATTCATTATACAATGTTCCATTGTTTTTTTCAAGTCTATGAAAAGCCAATGGAGGTTTTAACCTTTAAGATTCTTTTTCTATTACAAGCTCATCGTTGTCTGCCATTAAGTTTTTGTGGGCTGTTGACATCATCAATTTAATTCTGTTTAGTTGATTGACATCACTTGCGCCTGGGTCATAGTCAATGGCTGCGATATTTGCTTTTGGATTGTGATTTCTCAAAGCTTTCATCATACCTTTTCCTGTTACATGATTTGGCAAACAAGCAAACGGTTGAAGACAAAGTATATTTTCAACTCCGCTGTTTATTAAATCAAGCATTTCACCAGTAAGAAGCCAACCTTCCCCACATTGGTTACCAAGCGAGATGATATCGGAAGCTTCCTTTGCAGTATCTTCAATATGAGATGGCTCAGTAAAGTTTGTACTGTTACGCAATGCTTCTCTAATTGGTTTTCTAAACCATTCTACTGCCCCAATTGCAAATTGGTTTGTTAACATTTTGCCATAAGAACCCGCCAAATGTTCGTAGTTAAACTTTTTACTATACATTCCATATAAAAAGAAATCTACAAGTTCAAGAACAACAGCTTCTCCGCCTTCTGATTCGATAATATGTACAATGTCATTGTTTGCATTTGGATGATACTTTACCAGTATTTCTCCAACAACTCCAACCCTTGGCTTCTTTATGTCAAGTCTTGGTAGTTTGTCAAATTCATCAATTATTTGCTGAACATTTTTCTTGAATATTCGAAGATTGCAGTTTATACAATTGTCAGAAATAGGATCTTCCCATTTCTCTAAAAGGGCATCTGCTGCCCCTGGTACTGCCTCATATGGGCGAGTTCTGTATAAAACTCTCATCAAAACGTCACCGTAAAGCACCGCCAATAAAAGTCTCATGCCCATCTTTGCTGTGATTTTAAATCCACTGTTTGTTTCAAGTCCATTTCCGTTAAACGAAACTACAGGTACCTTGTTCATATCCAGCTCTTCGAGAGCTTTTCTTAGAAGAGATACATAGTTACTTGCTCTGCATCCTCCCCCAGTTTGAGACATAAATACAGCAGTCTTGTTCAAGTCATACTCGCCAGATTTTAGGGCAGATATTATTTGACCAAGAGTCACGATTGTAGGATAACAAGCGTCGTTGTTTATGTATTTTAATCCCTCTTCCACAGAGTTTTTATCAACTGGTGGTAAAAGAACTGCATTGTATCCACATGATCTCAAAGCCCTTTCCAAAAATACAAAATGTATTGGGGACATCTGCGGTACAAGAATATCATAAGTTTCTTTCATTTCCTTACTAAAACATTTTCGTCTATATGGGAAATTATATGGTACAACTTTTACGCCATTCTTATCTCTTTCTTCAATTGCCGCTTTTAAAGATCTTATTCTTATCTTTGCAGCACCAAGATTGGAGCCTTCATCGATTTTTAGTACAGTGTATAACTTATTGTTATTTCTGCATATTTCTTCCACTTCATCAGTTGTAACGGCATCAAGTCCACATCCAAAAGAATTCAGCTGAATTAATTCAACGTCATTGCAAGTACCAACAAAGGTCGCTGCTTTATATAGCCTAGAATGGTACATCCACTGGTCCAGAACACGTAGTGGCCTTTTCATATCTACCATATGTGCAATGGAATCCTCAGTTAATACCACCATATCAAAAGAATTAATTAGCTTATCTATTCCATGGTTGATTTCTGGATCAAGGTGATACGGTCTACCTGCTAGAACGACACACTTTTTATTATTTGCACGAGCAAATTTTAGTGCATATTGTCCCTGCTTCTTTATATCATTTTTAAATCTTTTATTTTCTTTTCGTCCTTCATGAACAGCACGCAAAACTTCATCTCTTGATATATGAAATACTCTAAGCTGTCTTGTCAACTCGTCGACCAACCTGCCGTCATTGTCATATGGCAAAAATGGATGAGAGAATCTAACCAAATTATCCTTAAATAAATCGTCTAGGTTATTTGCTATTACCTCTGGATATGTAGCAACAATTGGGCAATTAAAATGATTCGGCGCATTAGTGTCCTCATTAATTTCATAGTTAATACAAGGATAGAAAATCCATTGTTCCCCTGCATCAATGAGCCATTTTATGTGGCCATGGACTAGTTTTGCTGGATAGCAAGCCGTATCAGATGAAATGGTTTCAATACCCTTTGCGTAAATTGCTTTACTTGAAGGTGGTGACAAAATTACTTGGAATTTCAACTTTGAGAAGAATGTAAACCAGAACGGATAATTCTCGTACATATTCAAAACTCTTGGAATTGCAACAGTTCCTCTGGTTGCCTCAAAGTCGGATATAGGTTTATATCCAAATAGTCTCTTGAATTTATATTCATATAAATTAGGCACATTTGTGTTAGTTTTCTCTTTTCCTGCGCCCTTTTCACATCTATTACCTGTGATAAATTTTGAACCATCGTGGAATTTATTGATGGTTAATATGCATTGGTTTTCACATCCATGACATCTGCTGTTTGAATTTTCAACAGTAAAGTCATTTAGCTGGTTAAGTGTCAATATAGATGATTCAGTATCCTCTAAATAGTCTTCTTTTGCAATGATTGCAGCTCCGTAAGCACCCATAATTCCTGCAATATCGGGACGAACCACATCTCTACCAATGATTTTTTCAATACTTCTAAGAACTGCGTTGTTCATAAAAGTACCACCCTGCACTACGATTTTTGTACCAGCTTCTTCAGTATTTCTCAGTTTAATAACTTTGTATAAAGCATTTTTTATTACAGAGTAAGATAGCCCTGCTGAAATGTCACCGATGGTAGCACCTTCTTTTTGGGCTTGTTTTACTTTTGAGTTCATAAATACAGTACACCTTGTTCCTAGGTCAACTGGATTTTTTGCAAAAATTGCTTCTTGTGCAAAGGATTTGGTGTCCAAATTAACTGATTTTGCAAAGGTTTCAAGGAAAGAACCGCATCCAGACGAGCATGCCTCATTTAACATAATATTATAAATAGCACCGTCTTTGATCTTCATGCATTTCATATCCTGACCACCGATATCAAGAATGAATTCTACTCCTGGTAAAAATTCTTCTGCGGCTTTGTAATGTGCCATAGTTTCTATTTCACCAAGATCAGCTTTAAATGCTGCCTTTATTAGACCTTCTCCATAACCGGTAACCGTTGTATTAGCAATGTAAGCACCCTTAGGCATTAATCCATAAAGTTCTTTTAACATAGTTTTGGTAGCCTCAATTGGCTTACCTTCATTACCTCTATAAAAAGAATATAACAGATTTTTTTCTTCATCAATCAAAGCAGCTTTTGTAGTTGTTGAGCCTGCATCAATACCAAGAAATACTTTACCTCTGGCTTTTCTAATATCTTTTCTTTTAATCTTATCAGTATTATGTCTCTTTATAAAATCATAATAGTCGTCCAGATCATTGAAAAGTGGCTCAATATGCTTTGTCTCTGACATTTCTGTCTGTTCTATACTGTTAATTTTGTTTATAATCTTGTCAAATTTCACAGGTTTTGCTGTTTCTGATAAATATGCAGCACCGATAGCCACAAAGAACTGTGGGTTCTCAGGGAAAACGATGTCGTCACCCGTTAAGTTAAGAGTGTCAATAAATCTTTTTCTAAGCTCGGATAAGAAATAAAGTGGTCCACCTAGAAAGGCCACTTTTCCTTTTATAGTCCTTCCACACGCAAGGCCACTTATAGTTTGATTGACCACAGCTTGGAAAATGGATACGGATAAATCTTCGATAGAAGCACCCTCATTGATCAAAGGCTGAATATCAGTCTTTGCAAAAACTCCACATCGCGCCGCAATTGGATATATCATCTTATAATCCTTGGCTGCTTGATTTAAACCCATAGCATCTGTATTTAAAAGTATGGCCATCTGGTCAATAAATGCACCTGTTCCTCCTGCGCATGTTCCGTTCATTCTCTGCTCAATAGTTGAACCGTAGAAAGTCATCTTTGCATCTTCTCCACCAAGTTCAATAGCAACGTCTGTATCTGGAATAAGTTTTTCAACAGCTGTACTACAAGAAATTACTTCTTGCTCAAAATGTATCCCCATAAGCTGTGAAAGTGTAAGCCCTCCTGATCCGGTGATTGTAGGCTGAATATCAATGTTTCCCATTTTGGTGTGTAGTTCTTCCAACAACTCTTTAACTTTTTCAAATACATTGGACATATGTCGTTCATATTTAGAATAAACTATTTCATTATTGTCATCCAGCAGTACCAATTTGACTGTGGTTGATCCAACGTCAATACCTAATTTCATTTTTTCTCCCCTTAATATGTATCAAATTAAATCGAAACAAATCTTTTTTATTATAAATCTTTTATTTCCTTTTTGTATAAATGTCTGGCAGCAACTGCTGAGTAAGTAAGTCCGATTAACTCCGCAATTGGGAATGACAGCCAAGAAGCCGTTATTCCTGCAGTCTTTACAAGGAAATATGCTATAGGCAAAATGCCTACAAGTTGTCTTAATACTGATGCCATAAGGCTGTATACTCCATGACCTGTTCCTTGGAAAAAGGTCGAAGTAATTATGCCAAAAGCCGCTGGTATAAAGCATATGCTTATTATTCTAAGGGCCGGTACGCCCATTGCTATCATATCATCTGATGCACTAAAAAGCATTAGTAATTGTCTTGGGAACACTTGGAAAATAACCATACCAAGAGTCATTACAACCATAGCTGCGACCAAGGCTTTTTTATATGTTTCCATTAGACGTTTCTTATCTCTAGCGCCATAATTGTATCCCATAATTGGCATAGCTCCTTGATTTAAACCAAAAACGGGCATAAATACAAAGGATTGGAATTTAAAATATGCACCTAATACTGCAACTGCCGTTGATGACACTGTTGCAAGAATTGCATTATATCCGATTAACATAACAGAACCTATTGATTGCATAATTATTGATGGTAATCCTACAACGTATATATCTTTAACTACCTTCCAATCTAATTTAAATCCTCTAACTTTTATAATTACCTCGTGTTCTCTAGTAAAAACAATGAATATTGCTAGGCACATTGCACAAAATTGTCCAATTACAGTAGCAATTGCTGCTCCAGGAACGCCAAGTTTTGGTGCTCCAAACAGTCCAAAAATCAATATTGGATCTAATATTATGTTAACGATTGCACCAGTTAAACTAAATAACATTGGTGCTATCATATTTCCTGTCGCTTGAAGTACTTTTTCCAATATAATCTGTATCATTAAAAAGCAAGAAAAAATCGTAGTTATTTTAAAATAAGCGATTGCATTTTCGCTAATAAAGTCATTGGTCTGATATGAATTTATAAACGGTGTAGCAAAAAATATACCTAATACAGCAAATCCAACGAAGTTTAATAAAGCAATCCGTATACTAGTACTTGCCGCTTTATTTGCATCTTCGAAATTTCTCGCACCTAATTTTCTTGAAATTAAAGAATTGACTCCAACTCCACTTCCAACTCCTACTGATATCATCAATAAGTGTATTGGTAAAATAAGTGAAACTGCTGTCAATGCATCCTCGCTAATCATTGCAACGAATATACTGTCCACAATGTTATATAAAGCATTTATCGTCATTGATAAAATTGCCGGCCATGCCATTTGGGATAACAACCTATTTATAGGCATAGTCCCCATTTTACTTTCTTCATATTTTGTTTTGTCTTTCTCCATCTAGTCTCCTATTCTGTCTATAATATATGTTTTGGGCAAGTCTATAAGCCGGGTTCTGTATTAGACAATCATCTATCTAAGGCGTAACATTGCTGCACGCTCATGCGACCTACCTACCGGGCGGTGACGGGTAGCCACCTTTGTTGCCCTATTTGGTCTTGCTCCGGATGGGGTTTACACGGCCGCCATGTCTCCATGACGCCGGTGAGCTCTTACCTCACCATTTCGCCCTTACCACGGCATTACCCGTTTCGGCGGTATGTTTCTGTTGCACTTTCCCTATAGTTACCTACGCCAGACGTTATCTGGCATCCTTACCCTATGGAGCCCGGACTTTCCTCATGCATAAAGCACGCGACTGTCTGCCTTACCCAAAACACTACTATTCTATCATAAATTCGTGTCAAATGCTATTGAAATACTGGATTTTATCATTTCTTCCTCTAAATACTCAAATTGCAACGAATGGGTTTATATCAATTTTTGATTTTATTAATTCCAAATGTTCAGTTTCACAGTCACATAGATCTTCTAAACGATTTGTAATATTATCAATAAATATCTTTTCAGTACCATAATGTCCTGCATCTAATACTGCGATACCAAGGTCCTTAGCCATTTGGGCTTGATGATACTTTAGGTCTCCTGTTACAAATAAATCACAATTTTCATTTGATGCCGCCTCTATGAACTCGCCACCTGATCCAGTACAAAGTCCTACTGTTGTAATCATCTTGTTTAAATCTCCAACTGCATTAAAAAACTTTTTATCAACATCTAATGCTAATTCGCATCTGCCAATAAACTGCCATAAAGAAATTGCAGTTTTCAATTTACCAACCCTACAAAACTCGTCTTTTGATTCTTCCAAAAGCCCAATGTCCGATAACTCCAGTAGCTCAGCTAGGTAATCGTTGTTTCCCCCATCAACTTTGTCAAAATTGGTGTGGCACGAAAATACTGATATATTGTTATTTATCAGCTTTACCGTTTGGTTACCAATAACAGTATTATTGTCAAACATCTTAATCGGCGTAAAATATAACGGGTGATGTGTCAAAATAAGATCAACGTCTTCTGTTATAGCCTGATCAATTACTTCATTTGTTACTTCCAGAGCAACTAAAACCCTAAAAATATTTTCATTTCCCATATCTACTTGAAAACCGCTGTTATCCCACTCTTCTTGAAGATTATGTGGCGCAATTATTTCAAGTTTTTTTAATAATTCTTCCGTTTTCATAATTATCTCTCCAATTTCTTTAGTAAAATATCAATGTACTCTATTCTTTTATCTGTTTGATTTAGTTTATCGTAATCTATAATTTTGCCCTCAAGAACCTTTTCTCTAACAAAATTCTCTATACTCAGTTTCTTTTCAAGAAATTCAGCAGTAAGTTTATTTGGGTTTTCTACTAATGACATTGGTAATTCCCAAACTATGGAGTTTTCATCATCGTCGTCAAAACTTTCATCGGTGTTTCCATTTACTACATTGAGAATTTCCCAAATGTACTTGCCTTCTCTTACAAGACTCTCTCTTTTTATCTGAAAACCGTTATGTGATAGCCAAAACCTTAGTTTCCCGATGCTGTTTCTCGGTTGCAGAATAAGCTTGTCAAAAGAATGTGCTTTTTGGATATTCAAGCCCAAAATTTCTGTCATAAGTATGCCACCCATACCTGCAATAACTACTGCGTTCACTTCTGCATTTTGAAGTACTTCTATTCCACTTCCAAGACGCAAATCAAATTTCTCGTCTGGATAGTACATTTTACAATTACTTCTTGCTTTTTCTAATGAACCTTTGCTTATATCTGACATAATTACCTTACTGCATTTTTTTGTTTCCCATAAATATAATGGTAAAAAACCATGATCCGTACCGATGTCAGCCATGGTTTCTTGTGGGTCAATGTTATTTGAAATTTCTTGTAATCTGTCTGATAGTCTCATTTTATTCTAAATAATCCTTTAATTTCTTACTTCTGCTAGGGTGCCTTAGTTTTCTAAGTGCCTTGGCTTCGATTTGTCTAATTCTCTCTCTAGTAACATCAAATTCTTTTCCGACTTCTTCTAATGTTCTAGCTCTGCCATCTTCAAGTCCAAATCTAAGTTTAAGGACTTTCTGTTCTCTATCTGTTAAAGTGTCAAGAACTTCGACTAATTGTTCCTTTAGCATAGAAAAAGCCGCTGCTTCTGCTGGTGCTGGCACATCGTCGTCAGGAATAAAATCGCCTAAGTGACTGTCTTCTTCTTCTCCTATTGGAGTTTCCAATGAAACTGGTTCTTGGGCAATTTTTTGTATTTCCCTTACTTTCTCTACGGTGATTCCCATTTCCTTTGCAATTTCTTCTGGGGTTGGTTCTCTACCATAAGTTTGTAATAATTGTCTTGAAACTCTAATCAATTTATTTATTGTCTCTACCATATGAACTGGAATTCTAATTGTTCTAGCTTGGTCGGCGATTGATCTTGTAATCGCTTGTCTAATCCACCATGTTGCATATGTTGAGAATTTGTATCCTTTTCTGTAGTCAAACTTGTCAACTGCCTTGATAAGTCCAAGATTTCCTTCTTGGATAAGGTCAAGGAAAAGCATTCCTCTGCCCACATATCTCTTTGCAATACTTACAACCAATCTAAGATTTGCCTCACAAAGTTTTTGCTTTGCGGCAACTTCGCCTTTTTCCATTCTCTGAGCCAAATCAATTTCTTCTTCGGCACTTAGCAGTGAGACCTTTCCTATTTCTTTAAGGTACATTCTAACAGGATCGTCAACAGCAATACCCTTTGGTAATGTTGCATCAACATCAATTTCGCCAGCTTCATCGACTACAATTCCAGAACTTTCATCTTCTTCTTCGTCATCATCCTCTTCGCGATCCAAAATTAAAGCAAATTCTTCAGGCTCTGTTTCACTTATGATTTCTATACCTTTTGACATTAGTAACTCATAAATTTCGTCGACAATATTTTTATCAACATCATATGGTTCCAAAAAGTCTGCTACATCACCATAAGTCAAAACGTTTTTCTTGAGCTTAGCTTTAGAAACTAGCCTATTTACAAACTCGTCTTTCCTGTCACTTGGATTCATACTGTTAATTGCACAATCCACATTGTCATTAAAATTCTTTT
Source organism: Anaerovoracaceae bacterium (assembly GCA_036660615.1). Classification (GTDB taxonomy): domain Bacteria; phylum Bacillota; class Clostridia; order Peptostreptococcales; family Anaerovoracaceae; genus JAVXAG01. Next base: position 31,539 of record JAVXAG010000001.1, on the reverse strand, counting down.
CTTCTGTACTCATTAAATTTCCCCCTACTACTACTATTGTTGCTTCTTTTTTTGTACTTCGATTAATTTTTGTGTAAGTTCTCTTATTTTATCCGTATTATTTTCTTCATCAGCCAAGGACAATAACGTTATTAATTCCTGTTCTTCTTTGGCTAAATTATTCTGTCTAAATGTTTGGAGGCAGTCATTATATACTTGTTCTTCTTTGCCACCAATTATTACCTCATCTAAAATCTGTTGTAACAATTTACTTTCCTTCGGATCTACAGCATCCATAATTTTTTTTGTATCAATAAAATTATTTTTGTTGTATTCCTCTACCACTAATTCAAATATTTTATTAGAAAAATCACTTTGTAGAATTTCTCTATCTAAGGACACTTTTTCTATATATTTATCATTTGTAAATACAATTTTCAAAATATTTTTTTCTAAAATCGTTACTGTTTCAATGTCACTTGTAACTTCAGTCTGCCACCTTGTATTCTCGTGATCCTGACTTACTTTACTATCTTTACCCAAAATTTCCATTCTTATAGCCCCTTCAGATATTTTTAGTTCTTTTGATAATTTTTGTATGTAAATATCATTTTCTATTGGACTAATAGTCTTTAATATTTCGGTTGCCTTTTTCAAATAATCGATTTTGCCCTCATTCTGAGAAAAATCAATTCCTTCTTTTATATTTTCCAGCTTATAATCAATCAAAGGTAATGCATTATCAATTAGCTTGATGAAAGCATTTTTTCCGTTTTTTCTTATAAATTCATCAGGATCTTTTCCATCATCAACTTGAAGAACCTTTACCTTACAACCTTCTCTGCTGAGGATATCAAGTCCTCTAAGGGTTGCTGCTTGACCTGCATTGTCAGAGTCATAAGACAAGATAACCTGATTTGTGTACCTTTTCAAAAGCTTTGCTTGGTTCTCGGTAAGTGCCGTCCCAAGAGAAGCTACAACGTTTCTCACACCGAATTGATACAATGAAACTGTGTCCATATATCCTTCTACTAAGATTGCTTGTCCTTCTTTTCCCACTTCTTGACGTGAAATATTAAAGCCATACAAATTATTTTTCTTTTGGAATATTTTGCTCTCAGCAGAATTTAAGTATTTTGGGTTATCGTCTCCTATTGCCCTTCCGCCAAAGCCAATAACTTTTCCATTGGTACTAATAATTGGAAAGATGACTCTATTTCTAAACTTGTCATAATATTTACCCTTACTTAGAGAAACTAAACCCAGTTCCACTAAATGATCAACATTAACCTCTTTTGACATGAAGTATTTATATAAGCTGTCCCACTCTTCATCGGCGTAACCAACACCGTATTTTTTTAATATATTATCGTCAAACCCACGATTTTTCATGTATGAGTAACCTTTATTGGCTTTCTCAGAAAATGCTTTATAAAAAAAAGAAGCGGCTTGTTTGTTTATGTCATAATATATTTCTCTGTTGTTGTCATAAGCATTTTTTTCTAAGGTAATTCCATTTTCAGTGGCGATTTTTTCGACTGCCTCACTAAATTCTAAATTATAATATCTTTTGACGAATTCAATAGCATCGCCTTTGGCACCGCATCCAAAACAAGTAAAAAATTGTTTTTGTTCAGACACTACAAAAGAGGGTGTCTTTTCATTGTGAAATGGACAAACACCTTTGTGATTACTCCCCGTTTTTTTTAGGGGAACAACTCTGCCGATTACATCGACAATGTTTATTTGATTTTTTAAATCTTCTATTGCTGAATTTGAATACGAAAAACTCATTCCTGCCCTCCAAAAAACACCTATATATTCTTATTCTACATGAATGAGTTATTTCCTTTATTTATTTTTACTAATATTTATTTATTTCCATCCCTTTGGCACAAACAAATCCGAATAAAGATTTAATGCGTACCTATCAGTCATTCCCGCAATGTAATCTTTTACTACAACGTTTATTCCATCTTTCTCCAGAAGTCCCAAATCGTCCTTTGGCAACTTTTCTGGATGAGTAAGGAAATATTTATATAACGAACTAATCACTACTTCAACTTTTGTCAGATCTTCTTCTTTTTTTACTCTTGAACTTTTGTAAACATTGGCAAACATAAATGTTCTAAGCACATCTAACTGCTTTTTGTATTCTGAATCCATTGAAATAATTTCTTTATTATCGCTATTTTCCACTACATTTGTTACCATATTGTTAATACGCTCTTTATGACTTTTACCAAATAGTTTAATTGGTTCTTCAGGCAAATCATTTATAGATAGCACACCACTTCGTATTGCATCATCAATATCGTGGTTTATGTATGCTACTCTATCGCTAATTCTTACAATCTGGCCTTCTAAAGTTATTGGCATATCTTTTCCTGTATGGTTTACAATTCCATCTTTGACTTCAAACGTTAGGTTCATTCCACATCGATTAGCCGTTGACTCAAGTATTTCTACGACTCGCAAACTTTGTTGGTTATGATGAAATCCACCTGGATGTATGCTGTCTAAAATCATTTCCCCATTATGGCCAAATGGTGTATGACCAAGATCATGACCAAGGGCGATGGCCTCAGCCAAATCTTCGTTGAGATTTAAACTTCTAGCTATGGTTCTGGCTATTTGGGAAACTTCTATGGTATGTGTCAGTCTAGTTCTAAAATGATCCCCTTCAGGCGCAAGAAACACCTGAGTTTTGTGCATCAGTCTTCTAAACGCTTTAGAATGAATTATTCTATCTCTGTCTCTTTGAAATTCCGTTCTAAATTCACATTTTTCTTCTTGGGTATCTCTGCCTTTTGAAAACATGGACTTACATGCCAAAGGTGACAAGTATTCAATTTCTCTTTTTTCCAAATCTTCTCTTTTTAACATTTATTACTCCTATTTATTTTATGCCTGTGTGTCCAAAGCCACCAGCACCTCTGTCTGTTTCGCTAAGTTCCTCTGATAGTTGGAACTGCACTTTTTCATATTTATTAATGACCATCTGAGCTATTCTATCTCCGCTATTTATGACAAAATCTTCATTGCCCCAGTTTATCATAGGAATGTTAAGTTCTCCCCTGTAATCCGAGTCCACCGTTCCAATTCCATTTACAAGTCCAATACCATATTTTATAGCAAGACCACTCCTAGCTCTTACCTGAGCCTCGTATCCCACCGGTACTTCTATAAATAGTCCTGTAGGTACAAGACTTCTGTCCCCTGGTTTTAGGACAATTGGTTTATCAAGAAAAGCTCTCAAGTCTACTCCTGCTGATCCCTCTGTCTCATACTTTGGTAATATTCCACTCTTTGATACTATGTTTATTTTCATATTAACCTTCCATTATTTTTCTAAGAGGTGTTTTTTTGTCCGAAACAACTACCGCTGAGTAATTGTCTATGTCGCAAATTATTTTCTTAGCTTCTTCAATATCTTCCATTGTTACACTGTCGATTCCTTTGATTACATCGTCTAAGGTGTACACTCTATCAAGCAAAGCAATATTTTTACCGATTGCAAACATACGTCCTGCTACACTTTCCTGAGAGAAAATATAGCTACCTTTCATCTGTTCCTTGGAAGTTTCAAGTTCCTCTTTTGTCACTCCACTTTTATCTAAAATCATTAGTTCTTCTTTTATTCCATTTATTGCATCTTTTATTTTGTTGTGGCTAACTCCGGCGTAAATATTGTAATAACCGTCGTTGCTAAAACTGTTTGACATAGAATATACGGAATATGCCAAGCCTTTTTCTTCTCTAATATTTTGGAAAAAACGAGAACTCATACTTCCACCCATTATATTGTTCAGTATTGAGAACGCATAGTATCTATCGTCCGTTGTCTTTATACCCTTTGTTCCAAGGCAAATATGCGTTTGTTCAATGTCTTTTGTAATCACTTTAAAACTTTTTTCGTAAGGCATCAAAATCGTTTCTTTTTTTTCTTTCTTAGGAGCTAAGGTCAATAATTTATCTTCAAAGTATTGACATATTTTCTCTTCATCAATTTTCCCTGCTACGGATATAACAATGTTATCTCTGGTATATTCTTCTTCAAGATATTTTTTTATAGCATTTCTTGTTATATTCTTTAAGGATGTTGGCGTCCCTATAATGGATTTTCCAAGAGCATTACCCTTAAAAACCTGTGAAGTTATGGTATCGTGTACCAAGTCCTCAGGGGAATCTAATGTCATTTTGATTTCTTCACATATTACTTGTCTTTCTTTATCCATCTCTTTTTTATCAAAGAGTGATTCTGTCAACATATCTACCAGAACATCTGCACCTTTTTCAAAGTTATTATATAAAGTCTTAACGTAATAGCAAGTCGCTTCTTTTCCTGTAAAAGCATTTATCTGGCCCCCTATTTTGTCGATGTCCTCTGCAATTTGTCTTGAAGTTCTCTTTTCTGTACCTTTGAACATCATATGCTCAATAAAATGTGATACTCCAGAGTTTTTTTCTTGTTCATCTACAGCTCCAGTTTTTACCCAAATACCCAGCGATACTGATTGCACATATGGAATTTCTTCCATTACAATTCTTATCCCTGATTTTAATTCTCTAATTTTAATCATATTATTTAACCTCTATTTTGATTTATTTTTTACTAACATAATTGCCAAGATTACTCCTATTACAGCTAAAGAAATATTCTCAAACATAATCCCAAAATGCTGACCAATTACCCCTGTAATATATAGCACACCGGTAAATAATACTAGTACCAAAGCTACTATTACAAAGCTGGCCTTTCTGTAACTCTTTTTTTCTTTTTCCTGTTCTTTAATCTCATCTTCTTGGTTATTCATCAGTCTCTCCTTAATTTTATAGGCAATATTGTAACACACTTTGCCACTAATTCATATACTATTCAAGAAAGATTATGTAGCAAATAAGGAGGTATATATATGAGTTGCTTTGGTGGAAGAGTAACACCAGACCTCTATCAAAATTGCTGTAATGCAAACACTTTATGTGAGTTTGATGGTGATATTAGTAATTTGGTGAGCGAACCCATTTATGTTCAAAAGGTCTTTGACGCAGTCTTGTTTCATTTACAAGGTATGAAGTCTATAGAAGACCAAGTATTCCGACCTAACATCCCACCTCATCACAGAGTGAAACGTGTTATTGATGTTAGATGTAAGAGGTTTTTTAATCCTTCCAATGTTGATGATCCTAAAAATCTCACTTTGGATTTAAACACAAGCATTTCCGGTGCAACGTTCTTACAAAATTGTTCCGGTGATTACTTAAAGGCAGTAGGTGCTGATGGTACATTCTCAGAAAAAATATTATATGCAGACACAACCGAATGTGACGATAAATGCAAGGGTACTCCAATCTTTGGAACTCAAAGCATTTCAATCTCGGGAAATATTATTGTAGAAATCGATCTGTTATTATGTGACAGTTGCAATAATGAAGTAACTTTTACAATCTGTACTGATGTAAATATAGCATGTAAAGATGCGCCTTTGGTTCTTACAAACTTCTTTGAAATTTGTATGCCATCGACTATCGACACTGCATTTTTGCCTAGGTTTACAGAATTCTGTAATTCAGCTTGTGAAGCAAGGCTTGCGACAAACAATCTTGGGAGAGATTTGTGCATCAGTCCCGATGGTTGCGTAAGTGGTAATTTGATTATTGCTATATGCGTAACCTGTGAAAAGAAAGTTGTGGTACCAGTTCAATTATGTGTTTTATCCACAGGATATGCCAAATTGACACCACAAGCAAATGCAATTTGTACGACTTTCCCCGGACTGTTTCCAAACCAAATAAAACCATGTGATACCATAGAAAACTGTGGTTGCCCAGAAAAAGAATGTGAATGTCAATGTGATGATAAAGATGATGACAAATGTGGCTGCGACTATGGAAATCAGCCGGCAAGAAGACCTCAACCGAGAAGATAAGATTAAAAGAGAGGCTGTTTCACTAATTATACATAACTAGTGGACGCCTCTTTTTATTTTCTTCGTAATAATGCTGTTCTTTACTCACTCATTCTTTTAAAAAAATCTACAATTTTATTCATTAATTCTTCTTTTATTTCAGAATCCTCGTAGCTCATTTCATATCCATGTCCATTATCAGTTGTAACCTGAACAGTTTCAACATTTTTATAGCCTCTCGCACATTCTTTGCTAGTATGTGCAGTAACTACATTATCCAATGTATTATATATTACCAAAACTTGATTGTTGAATTTATATCCATTGGCAGCAGGATTGTATTCCTCGAATTCCGTAAACCATTCCTCTGTCAACTCAATTCCTTGATGTAGAATAAAACCATTTTTCTTTGCCTGCTCTTTCATATTAGTCCACTTGTCTTTTCCACCCATATAATATTCCATTGCATCTTTGTTGCCCGCTGGTGCTACTAAAGCAAGCGCTTTGTAATTGTAGCCACCTATATTTTCATTTGCCATTGTCATAGCTGCTCTGCCACCCATACTTCTGGCATAAAGTCCTATTTTTTCATTATCTATACTATAATTTTTACACATATAGTCAATACATAGAAGTTGGTCTTTTATCATTGTATTTAGAGTGTAACGGTTGGTTGTTTCAGACATATCTTTTGTATTATAGTGATTGTAGTTCATTCGTATTGTGGCAATTCCCTCTGCTGCAAGTCTTTGTGCCAGTTCTTTGGCTCCACCACTATTCATTGTCCCCTTATATCCATGTCCAATTGTTACAAGTGGCATCTTTCCATCAAATTCTTTTGGCATAACAATCTGCGCACTAGTATAAGTGCCTAAATCATTTTGCAAAACTATATCCTTTGTATCAATTTGCTCATCTTTGCCACACCCTACGAATATTGCTATTGCAAAGGTCAAGGCTATACATATGGCAGTTTTCTTTTTCATATTGCTCCACTCATTTTCATCGTCTACAATGCTCAAGTATATGTTTTATTGTATATTGAGCATTTAATGCATAAGCTTCTTTAGGCTGTGCCCTGCCTCTTTGTTCCGACCAATATTTTTCTTCATGAGCCTTTGTTATCTGGTCAAAAGTCATATTTTTATTTTTGCAGTCAAGGATAAAATCTTTTTCTTCAACTGCTGCTTTCTTGTATAATTCAAAGAATTGATCTGTAAATTCTTTTGGTACTATTCCGTAGTGTGGCGCTACAATTTGTTTTGCACCGTAAGCTTTGCACTTCTCAGCAGATTCTATTGTTTCGTCATAATCTTTTAAAATAGCTGTATGAATATAGCTTTTGTTTCTAAGAACTCCCGTACTTTCTGAAGTAAACATAATTTTTTCTGGCTCTAATACAAAAGTCAGTGAACAATCTGTGTGGCCTTTTGTTTCAAGTACGACAAAATATTCAATTCCAAGTGAAATTTGATCCATTTCTTTCAATACTCTATCAACTCGGAAGTTTGCCACAGAAATTAATTCTTGTTTTTCTTCCTCATCACCAAATTGATCCCTTGCAGTCTCTCCCAGTTCTTTAATTGTTTTTAACGCACCTTCTCTTACAAGAATCTCTTTTGTCTTTTTAGAAGCACAGATTTCTGCATCTAACCACTTTTCAAGTACATATGGTAATGCACCTATATGATCGTAGTGACTGTGTGAAAGTAATACATAGTCAATTTTTTCTCGTCCAAATTCTTTTAAGGCGGTTTCTATATTGTTCACTAGCCTTTTGTGGCAGTATGCCATACCACAATCATATAAGGCTGTTTTTTCACTGCCAAATATCAATAAGGCTTCTCCACCAAACCCTGCCGTTACTCTAACAAAGTTTTCAGGATATCCAAATCGGTTGTGGTTCTCAAAGTCAACATAAATATCGCTACTGAACTCTTTCTTTTCCATATTGTTAGTTCGCTTTCTTTTATCAGTATAAACCTTAAAGAAGTTTATAATTATCATAAATATTATTACAAATCCCAAGAATCCTTCCACTGGGAACATATAAGCTACTACGTTTTTAAATCCAACAAGTCCAAAGAAGAATCCAATCCATGATACAACTATTATGATGTATTTTTTCTTTGGTGATTCTTTTATCTTTGTTGTGAACCCATAAAAATTACTAGTTGCAGATGAATAAACTGCAATCATAAGAACAATTGTATAAACCAAGTTAACTACTTTGGAAATTCTTGCAGAATATCCTAGCATTGGCATATCCAAAGCCTGAGAAAACGGCATATCTGTCTGCAATGCAAGAACCAATACCAGTGCCAATATTCCAAGGAGCATTCCACCAAGACCTGTTCCAAAGATAGCACTTTTTTCATCTTTTGCGTTTATCGAAGCAGTCGCAACAATTGGAATTAATGCTAAAATATTATATGAAATGTATAAGAATGCCGCTAGCCACCAAGTTGAAGCCATTGGACTTGGTTTGATTGCATCAGTATACCCTGAATCTCCTAAATCCATAAAGATTACTAGCAAACTAACGCCTATTACTATTACAAATAGGACTGGCATAATAAATCTAAATACTTTTGATACTCGCTCAAACTCCCCAAGAACTGTTACAATTACAAGAACAATTATTATAACTCCACCTATTACTCGGCTTTGTCCAAACTGTTGATGAAAGATTGAGCCACCCGCCGCCGACATTGTAATAAGGACAGTAAATAAAATCAACGCCATAAAACATCCGACAAACTCAACCATTATTTTATTGTTTCCAGGCACAATGACCCTACCCATATCGTTGGTATTTAACTCTCTGGCAATATAGCTTGTCATCATTCCCATAATCATAAAGAGTATTCCTACAAAGATAACCCCTACATATGCTCTATTACCAAACACTCCAAAGAATTGCCATATTTCCCTACCAGAAGCAAAGCCAGCACCCATAATGGTGCCAACATACATTAATGCCACACTAAAAAAGCTTAATTTAGGATTCTTCACTAATTGCCTCCGTCCTACTTTGTCTAATCTCTTTAACTTCTCCATAAGTGAAGAACACAAGTCCTATCCAAATAACTACAAACGACGTAAATTGTATTATATCAAAAGGTTCTTTGAACATAAAAATACCAATTATCAAAGTAATCGATGGTGAAATATATTCAGTAAGCCCAATAGTAATCAGTGGTAATTTGTTTGCTGCAAATGAATAAAGTGCCATAGGTGTTGCTGTAAATATACCTGCCATGAAAAGCAAACCTATTTGGAAATTGTCTGCAACCGCAAAAGCTCCAATTCCATTAAATTCATAGTAAATAATAAAACCTAGTGCAATAGGTGCTAAGAAGGTTGTTTCATAAAGCAATGACAATATTGGACTGATAAAAACACTCTTTTTTATCGCTGCATAAGTTGCAAATGATAGTCCAAGAGCGACTGCGATAAAAGGCATTTGACCGTAACCAATTACCATAATAGCAAGCCCAACACAAGCAAATACCAAAGAAACACCTTTCCAAATATTAGCTTTTTCTTTGAAGAAAATCACACCAAAAGAGCAGACAATAAGTGGCTCAAGGTAGTATCCCATACAAGTCTGTATTACATACCCTGCATTTACTGCCCAAATATAAAGACTCCAATTTATTGTTATTACAATACCTGCCAAAATATATTTTACAGTAAGCTTTTTATCTTCAAACATAGGTTTAAAAACTTCTTTTATGCCATATTGCCATATCCCTATAACAAGGCATACCACAAACATAAGTAAAACTCTATAGAATATTATGACCATAGAATCAATAGGAATTAGGGCTTGCCAATATATTGGTAAAAAACCCCACAAAAAATTACAGCCAAGTGCTGTTAACATTCCAAGCTTATACATCTGTCTTTTATTGCTACGATCTAATATTTCCATAGTTCATCTCTTTTCTTGTTTAAATTTACAATTTATACTATCATTTACTATAAAAAAAAGCAAGCATAATGCTTGCTCTTTTGATTGGAATATGTGTCTTTTTTTTAGAATAAACCACCAAAAAGGCCGCCTCTTCCATTATTGTTGTTACAGAATAAAAAGTACAGCACTCCTAAGAAAATAAGTATTCCCAAGATGTTATTGTCTTCGCAACATGGCTCAGGGCAATATCTCTCTCTGCAATTTCTATTACATTCTTTTTCGCAACATTCTACTCTATCTCTGTCGCAACATTCATTTCTATTATCTCCCATAAATAAACCTCCATAACTTTATACCCTATACTATGCAGGTTCAGTGTATTTTGTTAATCTATTAAATCAGCAAATGTCATAATATACTCTTCTATTTGGTATTCCAAGGCTTTTGTGAAGTCATATGTATAAGCTTCCCCATTTAATTTTTCCAATCTGGATAATAATAAAGCATCTCTAACGTTTACAAAGTTTGTGTCCCCAGTTTCAGAGTTTTGGCAACTTACATTGTCGTCATCGCAATACCATTCTTTAAAACTACACAGCTGATCCGAAAGGTGAATCAAAGTTTTGTCGTCCTGTGGACTCTTTGCCATTCCAATCAATGCACGTTTTATATTATCCAAAAGAGTGTACAAATCAATATCGTTGCCCGGAATTGCTTCCATAATATCCTCAAAATAGTTTTCACATATTGATGCGAAAACCTCCAAGTCAACATCGGTCATTAATTCATATATTAATTCGCTGTCTATATCTTCATCACATTCCAATAGTTCTGATATGTTCTCAAAATATTGAAAATCTGCACCGGATTCTATGTCCAGCATCTCAAAAAGTCTTTCTTTATCCATTGTTTTTGCTCCTAGTCTATTCTTTAAGTCTATATGTCTAAGTTTTTGAATTTAATGTTAATATCGTCAGGTTCTGTCTCCAAGATTTTTTGTATCATATTTACAAAGTTCTCAGAAAGGTCACTGGCATAAAAAACATTGTCTTGGTTAGGGTTGTCCGCATAAAGGTCTTTATCTCTTAGCACGTCATCAATTTCATCTATTATTTCTTCTGACGGATTGATAATTTTTAGCTGAGGATAGAGTTTTGTGATGTTTTTTCTAATTAGCGGATAATGAGTACATCCCAAAACTAAGGTATTGATTTTGTTTTGACTAATGAAATCCTCAAGATAATACTTTATCGTAAGATTCATGATGTCATTTTGTATTATTCCCTCTTCTATCAAAGGAACAAACGCGGGGCAAGCTTCTGAAAATAATTGCAAATTTGGATTAATTTCCTTTATCATATTTTCGTAAGCATTGCTTTGTATGGTTACTTTGGTTGCAATAATACCTATCTTATCTGTTGATAATGATGCATTAGCAATCTGTCTGGCTGTTGGCTGTATAATACCGACAACCGGTATCTCCGGATACATTTTTTTCAGTTCATCAAGACAAGTAGCACTTACTGTATTGCATGCAATTACAATCATCTTGACGTTTTGTTTTACCAAGAACTCGCCTATTTGCATAGTGAACTGTTTTATAGTTTCCGGTGATTTGGATCCATATGGTGTTCTGGCTGTATCGCCAAAATACACAATTCTTTCTTTAGGAATTTTTCTCATCAAATGTGGAACACAAGTTAGTCCTCCGAGTCCTGAATCAAAAAATCCTATAGGTCTATTATCCATTTAGTAATATTCCTTTCAATTTTGTGGTATAATTCTATTAGTTATTCTGTTAGATTAACTATTATACTACAATTAAAATGAATTTTCTATATGGAGGCAAAAAAGGGTATGAAAAAATTAAAAAAAAGAAATGAAATGGAAAAGAAATACAAATGGAACATTGAAGCAATGTATCCAAATGAGGATCAATGGGACAAAGATATTGAAGAGGTTTTGAAAAGAACTGAGGAATTCAAACAGTTTCAGGGACGATTGACTGAAAATAGCACTAGTCTTTTTAATGCATTAGACGAAAAAGATAAGATTTGGCAAAAGTTAGAAAAGGTCTTTGTTTATTCTCGAATGAAGCTTGATGAAGACAATAAATCCACAAAATACCAAGGTATGTCAGATAAATGCAATACAATAATTGCTAAAGTATCTTCTGAGATGTCCTTCTTTACACCTGAATTGCTAGGTTCATCTGATGAAAAACTTTTAGGTTTTATAGAGAATGAACCAAAATTAAAGCAATATGAATTCGTAATTAATGACATTCTTAGAGAAAAAAAGCATGTACTTTCTGCTAATGAAGAAAATATAATGGCTCAGCTTAGTGAAGTTACTGGAGCAACCAATGATATCTTTACAATGCTTAACAATGCTGATATGACTTTTGGTTTTATAATTGATGAAGATGGCCAACAAGTTCAGCTTACTCATGGAAATTATATAAACTTTATGGAATCTCACGATAGAAGTGTTAGACAGGCTGCTTTCACTAATATGTACCAGGCTTACAAGAATTTAATCAATACAATCTCTACAACTTACAGCTATAACACTAAAAATGATGTTATTTCTGCAAGGATAAGACATTACGACTCAGCTAGACAAGCTGCTCTTTCTGGTGGAAACATTCCTCTGGAAGTTTATGATAATTTAATAAAGGTTGTCCACGACTATCTACCAACCCTTCACAAATACACTGCACTTAGAAAAAAAGTTTTAGGCGTTGATGAATTGAAGATGTACGACATTTATGTTCCTCTTGTAGAAGTTCCAAAAGAAATAGTTTCTTATGAGGAAGCCATAGAAATGATGAAAGCAGGTCTAGCTCCTCTTGGAGAAGAATATATAGACAGACTTTCAAAAGGTGTAGAAGCTGGATGGATTGACGTTTACGAAAACGAAGGCAAAACTAGTGGTGCTTATAGCTTTGGTTCTTATGACAGCATGCCATATATTTTGCTAAACTACACAGATACTTTAAAAGATGTGTTCACAGTAGTTCACGAAATGGGTCACTCCATGCATTCTAGCTATACTAGAGAAAATCAACCGTTTACCTATGGAAGTCATTCAATTTTTACAGCTGAAGTTGCTTCTACCGTAAATGAGTCTTTGTTAATGCAATATCTTTTGAATAAAGAAGAAGATTTGAATAAGAGAAAATATATTCTCAACCTATATATCGAAGAATTCCGCACCACCCTATTTAGACAGACTATGTTCGCTGAATTTGAAATGATTACCCACGAAGCTGTTGAAAACGGATTATCTTTAACTGCTGAATGGATGTGTGAGCAATATGATAAGTTGAACAAATTGTATTTTGGCGACGCTTTAGCTGATGACGAATACATCAAGTATGAATGGTCAAGGATTCCACATTTTTATAGATCATTCTATGTATATCAATATGCAACTGGTTATTCAGCTGCCACAGCAATTTCCAAGAAGATATTGACTGAGGGCGATAAGGCAAGAGATGCCTACAAAGAATTTCTAAAAACCGGTGATAGTGATTTCCCTGTGGAATTACTGAAAATTGCAGGTGTAGATATGAGCAAGCCTGAACCAATTATTATGGCAATGGAAACATTTAAGAACTTAGTTGAAGAATTCGAAGAATTATTGTAAAATGGTGTTATGAATAAACAAATATATATTTATGCCAATGAAAGTTTGGCATCTAAGAAAACTGAAAAAAAACTGAGACAAAAATTAGACAATTCCGGTTTCGTCGTTAATACAAAATTTAATGACGATGCGGAGTTGCTAGTTTGCATTGGCGGAGATGGTACTTTTCTTGAAGCAATTCACAAGTTCAACTTTCCAAATATCCCTATTATAGGCATAAATACTGGTCATCTAGGATTTTTCCAAGAGATTCTTCCTAGTCAATTAGATGATTTTATTTTTAACTATACTCAGGGTAACTACACTTTGCAACCTTTATCAACAGTAAAAACTGTAATAAAGTCCGATGGCAAAACTTTTGAACACATTGGTCTAAATGAAGTCGCAATAAAGGGACATTCTACATACTCTATCCACTTGAATATTTCCATAGGCGGAAGTTTTATCGAACGGTTTAGTGGAGATGGTCTTTTGATTGCAACGCCAGCCGGTAGTACTGCATATAACTATTCTCTTGGTGGCAGTATTGTTGACCCAAGGTTAAATATCTTGCAAGTCACTCCAATTGCACCAATGAATACTACTGCATACCGTTCATTTACGTCAAGCATCTTGCTACCTTCGGACTTATCTCTTGGCATAGTTCCAGATATGCAAAAGGATTGCAATACCCTACTTCTCGTTGCTGATGGTGTGTCTTTTGAATATGAAAACGTTGAATCTATTGAAATTTGCTTTTCTGAAATAACGGTTAACTTAATGCGTTTTGTTAACTATGATTTTTGGACAAAAGTAAAATGTAAGTTCTTGTAGAGGTAATATGGCAAATTTTGAGTATACAGTAAAAGAATCTGACAAGAAGTTGTCAGTAAAGGTTCTCATTCGCAACAATTTCACATTTTCTTCAAGGTTAATGTCAAAATTAAGGCAAAAGAATCTAATAATGTTAAATGGACAGCCGACTGCTGGGTGGATAACTCCAGAGGTCGGCGATGTTATTTCTGTTGTTTTACCTGACGAATCTAGCAATTTTCAACCGGAAAACATTCCAATCTCGCCGGTTTATGAAGATAATGACTTATTAATTATTAATAAGCAGCCTGGAATAATTGTTCATCCAACTAGTGGACATCCCCTACATACTATTGCTAACGGCTTAATGAAATATATGGAAGATACTAACCAGACTTTTAAAATTAGGTTTATCAACCGTCTTGATATGGATACTTCCGGCATTCTAGTCATTGGCAAGAACTCCCACGCACAGGACGAATTGACAAAACAAATGAAAACAAAGGATATTGAAAAGAGGTATATTGCCATAGTCAAAGGAATAATTAGCGAAGATGAATTCACTATTGACCTTCCTATTGGCAGACCAGATATAGACAAGGTGGAACGTGGAGTAATGGAAACTGGCGGATACCCTTCGGTTACCCATGTAAAGGTTCTTCAAAGATTTTCTAAAGGGTTTACCTTGGTCGAGTTATTGTTAGCTACCGGCAGAACTCATCAAATTAGAGTTCATCTTTCCCACATAGGTTATCCTATCGTCGGCGATCATCTATATGGAGGCTCAAACCCTTGGCTAATCCAGCGCCAAGCGCTACATGCCTGTTCCCTAACCTTTAATCACCCAGTCACAGGCAAAATCATAACTGCAACTGCCCCTATTCCAGATGATATTAAAAAAGTAATAGAAATAATTTCATCTGAAGTTTAATAATAAGCTAACAACAAACAAACCACCATGATTTTTATTTATCGTGGTGGTTTTGATTTGTTTTTTATAATTTTTCTATTGTTTCATCAACTAGCTGAGTAATCTTTGTAAAGTCCATATTTCTAATGTACATTTTTTCCACTAAATCGTGATTTTCTTTGGCTCTACCTAGGCACTTTATTCCTTGTTCAATTAACAAATCCATATGTGCTGTTGATTTTCCAATTATACCACTATTTTTCTCCATAAAATAATTATTAGTATAGTCATTTAAGTCAATTAATATAATGTTCTGGTCTGTTTCTTCTTCTACATAGAATATCTCCCAAGGCTCTATATCATGCCATTTATTTACTGTTGTAAAAGCAATTTGTAACTCTGGAATTATAATATGTTCAATCTTGTCAGCTGGACACATAGGACAATAGAAAGCTTCAATATCAAAGCCTCTATAAATTGCCCCTTCCGCAACAATACTCATAAAACTTCTATTGCTGTATCCTACTGGTGAATTGATTAAGTAAACCTTTTTCATATTCTGTAAAAGAGTTTTAATGTAATTAACACTACCATTTGATGTAATTGCACTGGCAAAAAACTTTTTCATATTGCCTGGTTTTATTGAAATATCAAGATTCTTATATTCTTTTCCTATTATGTCTGCTGACAACTTATATATTTCAGATATTTCCATTGCATCATCATATAGCTTTTCCAGATTGTTATACAGACATTTTGCAGAAGCAAGGTAGTTGTATGCCACCCTATACCATTTTGAGCATTCTTCGTTAAGATTAATAATCTCATCTTTACTGTCAAATATTTTTCTTTCGTCCCAGTATTCGCCAAAGTTTATAATGCTGTCCACTGCACCTGGAGTTACTGGATCTGTAATATGTGGACTAGTTCCGTCAATAATAGCAATACTCTTGCTTTTCAAGACTATGCCATCAATGGAATTTTCATCAGCAGAACAATGAAGAAAATCAACATCTTCATTCTTTTCAGCTAGTTTCTCCCCAATTGTTTTCATAAAAGTGGATTTTCCTGTTCCGGGTCCCCCTTTTATGCATATAATTTTATTAGCTTCTCTTTGGGCAAGAATGTAGCTATAGTATGAAAAAAATCCCTCGGGCGTGTTGTTCCCCGGGAAATAGTGACGTTCTATCGACAAGGTAATTCCTCCAATCTAAAAAGTATACTTATAATATGCCATTACTCTTGTCAACTGTTACAAAAAACGAGAGAACAGTATTTTTGTTTTACTTGTTCCCTCGTCATTATATTTATCTATTACATTTTTTAATACTGTTCGTATCCTTCGTCACTAGTTCTAGGCTCTGCAATCAAATGACCTGAAACCAACTCATAAAAAGCAGTTTGTGCAGTAATCAAATATACAGCAACAAAGAATGTTGGAATAGATGCAACTAAACTAAGCCCATATCCAAGAATCCCATGCATTGACAGTAAAAACATGCCTGGTATTATAGCTAAAATATTCCATCCGATAAAGGTTATACTCAAATAAAAGAGTCTTCCCTTATTATTATTCATAAGTCTTTTACTCTCATTAATACAATCCATAATTCCCATGTCTGGATTGTCTAGCATTATGTAAAATGATTGGCTGTACCTATACCATGCTATAATCCCCGGAATAATAAATAATAGTGACCAAAGTAAAATCAGTAATCCCATCATAAGGGATAATCCCAATGCTTTTAAAAATACCTCGAATCCATCGAATATCTTCGTTGGATTAATATCTTTTCTTCTAAAAAAGCTTATGAAGAAACTGATCAGCCCAAAGGATAATGCTCCAGCTACTACGATGTCATATAGATTACTTACTATAGAGATCGTGCTTGCGTTATCAAAATACGGTAATGCCATTGTAAAGGAATCCGAATTGAAAATCATTCCCAAGATGTCCGATACTACCGTTGACAATAAATAATAGATTACATATCCTAATGTAACTTTCCCCCAATTAGCACTTAGTGCAGTTCTTGCTATGGACCTTAACTCAGATGCACTTTCTCTTACGATAATGTTATTCATTATTAATCTCCTTCTCTTATTTTCTTTTCTTAGGTTTTATTGTATAATACTTTTGATAGATTTGCAAATGAAAGAATATTGGTGAAAATTATGTCTAAATGTTTAATTATTACGTCGTACCTAGAAAAAAAGAACTCAAATTTTTTTGACAAGAGTTATTTTGATTATATTATTTGCGCTGATGGTGGGCAATACGTTGCAGAGGCACTGAATATAATGCCAAATCTGATTATCGGTGACTTTGATTCCTCAAAGCGCCCTTCTATTACAGATGCATTTATTGTAAGCCTGCCAAAAGAAAAAGATTTGACTGATACTGATGCTGCCATTGGAAAAGCCATCGAAATGGGTTTCCGAGATATAACTATTTTAGGTGGACTTGGCGGAAGAATTGATCACACTCTTGGAAATATTGCGCTACTAGATAAGTATTCTAAAAGACACTGTAATATCTCAATAATGGATTCTCAAAATTATATGTTTTTAATAGAAAATACTACAATTACTGTTAAAAAAAACAGCTATAAGTTTTTATCATTGATAAGTTTTAGTGAAAAATCAACTGGTGTATATATTCGTGGTGTACAATATCCTCTTACTAACGCAACTTTGACTAATTCAATGACTCTTGGTATTAGCAACGAAATTATCGAAAATGAAGCTAGAATTAAGGTGGAAAATGGCAAAGTTTTAATTATCTTCTCGAAAGATGTTGACAAGTGTTAAAAATAGTACTATTATTTTATCGAGCTAGGGGAGCCCATGCTGAGACTTATTTCGTGAATAATGCGAAATTAAACCCTCATAACCTGATTCGGTTAATACCGACGTAGGGAAGCGATTATTTATATTTTTTTAGTGTGAATAATTACAAGTAGTTCCCCTCCTAAATAATAAGGAGGATTTTTTTATGTTCGAAAACTTACAGGGGTTCTTTGAATCCACAACTGGCCAAATTATTACAATTGGCATTATCGTTATTTTCTTTATACTTATCCTAATACCGGAGAAAAACAAAAAACCAGATGTCAAGGCTTTGACAATATCTGCTTTGATGATTGCTTTATCCGTAGGTCTAGGCTTAATCAAACTATTTGATATGCCTTATGGCGGTTCTATTACTGCATTAAGTATGCTACCAATTATGCTTTGTGGTTACCTTCTAGGCACCAGAAAAGCTGTAATGGCAGGAATTTGCTTAGGTTTACTTAACTTAATCTTTGGGCCTTATGTAATTCATCCAGTCCAACTACTAGTTGACTACCCTCTTGCTTTCGGAGCAATGGGTTTATCGGGTGTTTTCAGAAACCAAAAAAATGGATTGGTTAAAGGCTATGCCTTTGGTGTTTTCTGTAGATATCTGTGCGCAGTATTTTCAGGAATCGTATTCTTCGGCTCATATGCTGGCGAAGGTTTTAATGCAATTACTTGGTCATTATGGTACAATTTGATCTACTTAGGTACTGAAGGAATTATCACAGTAATAATTCTTATGGTTCCACCAGTAAAAAAAGCCCTAGAAAGTTTGAAAAAGCAAATGTAGTATGTTACAATATTAACAATATGATTATTTCAACTACAGAAAGGACAAATTACTATGTACAACAATATTAAATTTGAAACCAAAGAACAAATCGGGTATGTTACTATTAACAGACCACAAGCTATGAACGCTCTTAACGTGGAGGTTCTATCAGAACTATTTGATGTCTTTACAGCAATTGAAAAAGACGATCAAGTAAGAGTAGTTATTTTAACTGGCGAAGGCAAAGCCTTTGTTGCTGGAGCAGACATTGCTGAGATGAGCAAATTGAATGCTTTAGAAGGTCGTAACATGATGATTTCAGGTCACAAAGTTATGAATTTAATCGAAGCTATAGAAAAACCAGTAATCGCTGCTGTAAACGGTTTTGCTTTAGGTGGTGGTTGCGAACTATCACTTGCTTGTGACATTCGTATCGCATCAGAAAAAGCAAAATTTGGTCAGCCTGAAGTTGGTCTAGGAATTATTCCTGGTTTTGGAGGTACTCAAAGACTTGCAAGACTTGTTGGCAAAGGCATGGCAAAATACTTAATTTTGACTGCTGAAGTAGTCCCTGCTGCAGAAGCTTACAGAATCGGCCTAGTCGAGAAAGTAGTTGCTCCTGAGGAATTGTTGGAAGCAGCTGAAAAAGTCGCTAAAACAATCATTTCTAAGGCTCCTATCGCTATTGCTACTGCAAAGTCAGCTATAAACAATGGCTATGACATGGATATGAAGTCCGCAAGCAAATTTGAAATCGAAACTTTCACTGCTGCTTTCGGTTCAGACGACAAAGCAGAAGGAATGGCAGCTTTCTTAGAGAAAAGACCAGCTGTATTCAAGAATAAATAAATCACAACTACATATTTGTAAAAAATAAAAATCGAGACCTCTGAAAATTAAATGATTTTCATGAGTTCTCGATTTTTTTATTCCTTTTTTTGAGGTCTATCCCCCATTATAGTTTTCTTTTGATATATAAAAAAGACTCCGCCGAAGCGAAGTCTAAATTATAATCTAAAATTAAGTTTTCTAACGGATAGTTATTATCCTAGAAGTCCACCAATCTGTACAAACAATGGAGCAAATACTACTGCTACGATTGTCATTAACTTGATTAAGATGTTGATTGAAGGGCCAGATGTATCCTTGAATGGGTCACCAACTGTATCTCCTACAACTGCTGCCTTATGAGGATCTGAACCTTTGCCACCATAGTGACCTTCTTCAATGTATTTCTTTGCGTTATCCCAAGCACCACCGGCATTAGCCATCATGATAGCCATTACAACACCTGATGATAGAGATCCAGCTAGCATTCCGCCTAAAGCTTCAGTTCCAAGAATGATACCCATTGCGATAGGTGCAATAATTGCAAGTAATCCAGGAATAATCATTTCTTTTAATGCAGCTGCTGTTGAAATATCAACGCATTTTGCATAGTCTGGCTTTGTTGTTCCAGCCATAATGCCTTTATCTTCTCTGAACTGTCTTCTAACTTCTTCGATCATTTCATTAGCAGCTTTACCTACTGAATTCATAGTTAATGCTGAGAATAAGAAAGGAAGCATAGCTCCGATAAATAATCCAATAATTACGATTGGCTCAAGTAAGCTTACTGTTGTTAAACCAGTTACTGTAGCATATGATGCAAATAATGCAAGAGCTGTTAAAGCTGCTGATCCAATAGCGAAACCTTTACCAATAGCTGCTGTAGTGTTACCTACAGAGTCAAGTTTGTCAGTAATTTCTCTAACTTCTTCTGGAAGGTCTGACATTTCTGCGATACCACCAGCGTTGTCAGCAACAGGACCATAAGCATCAACTGCAACTGTAATAGCTGTTGTTGAAAGCATACCTACTGCTGCAAGAGCAATTCCGTATAAACCTGCAAATTGATAAGCAACATATGTTCCAACTGCAATACACATTACAGGCCATAATGTTGACATCATACCAACGCCTAAACCACTGATTATAGTAGTTGCGGCACCTGTTTGTGATTGTTCTGCAATTCTCTGAACTGATTTATAATCTCCAGAAGTATAAACTTCTGTGATTTTACCAATAACGACACCTACAATTAGTCCAGCAATAATAGCTGCTGCATAAGTGTAATCACCTAGCATAGACTTACTCAAGAAGAATGATGCAACGATTACAATAGCTCCAGCGATATATGTTCCCATATTTAATGCTTTTGCTGGATTAACGTTTTCATTTCCTCTAACAAATAAGATTCCAACTACTGATGCAACAAGACCTATTGCAGATAGAATTAATGGGAATAAAGCTGCTGTTGTTTCTGAGAAAGTTGACATTTCAGGAGCGTTAGCTACTGCAACTGAAGCAAGAATAATAGCAGAAATAATTGAACCAACATATGACTCAAATAAGTCTGATCCCATTCCAGCAACGTCTCCAACGTTATCTCCAACATTGTCAGCGATTACTGCAGGGTTTCTTGGGTCATCTTCTGGAATTCCAGCTTCGACTTTACCTACAAGGTCAGCACCAACGTCTGCTGCTTTAGTATAGATACCACCACCAACTCTTCCGAACAATGCCATTGATGATGCACCTAGTCCAAAACCAGTAATACATTCAACGAAGCTTGCAAGGTCAAGGAAGCAGAATACAACTCCAAGTCCCAAAAGACCTAAACCTGCAACGCAAAGTCCCATAACTGCACCACTTCTAAATGCGATCTTTAATGCTTTTGGCATTCCAGATGATAATGCTGCGTTTGCTGTTCTAACATTACCTTTGGTAGCAACTTGCATTCCAAAGTATCCAGCTAGTACTGATAATAAAGCACCGACTACATAAAGTATTGCGGTTGTCCAGTTTTGTAGTCCAAAACCGATTAATAAGAATAATACAACGATAACAATTGCCATTGTCTTATATTCTCTTCTTAGGAATGCCATTGCACCTTCTCTGATGTAACCTGCGATTTCCTTCATTCTGTCTGTTCCTTCTTCAGCTTTACTTATCCATGAGGATAAGCAGAACGCTACAATAAGCGCAATGACAGCTGCAACAGGAGCAATCCATTCAAACATATGATACCTCCTCTTCACTTTGTAATTACATTAAGAGGCACTATAAAGCACCTCTTAATAAAAGCGAAATATTAAAAATATTATTATAACTAATTATATAAAGTAACGATTGCTAATGAGAGTGCAATAAATAACACTGCAGCAATTGCAGTAATTTTGCCCAATATAGCTTCGTAACCTTTACTCTTCTTTTTACCGAATAATTGTTCGGCTCCACCAGCAATTGATCCTGATAATCCAGCACTATTTCCTGATTGTAAAAGAATACTAGCAATTAGTACTATACTAGCGACTGCTAATAAAACCATTAAAGCTGTTTTCATCTCGTACCTCCTCGTATTTCAACTCTTTAACTTTAACATATGACATTATAAAAATCAAGAATTATTTTACATAAATGCCTTGTTATTATGTTAACAAAAGATTTTTTAACTAAAAATTAACTATATCCATAAATTTGGACGGATTCAAACTAGCTCCGCCGACAAGAGCGCCATCTATTTCTTCCATGTTCATAATCTCTGTAGCATTTTCTGCTTTTACACTTCCGCCATATTGAATAGTAATTTCATCGGAGATTTCTTCATCATATAACGACTCCAAAGTTTCTCTGATACAAGCACACATCTGGTTTGCCTGCTCTGGGGATGCAGTCTTTCCAGTCCCTATTGCCCATATTGGTTCATATGCAATAACAACCTTCTTTGCTTCTTCTCCAGAAATACCTTCAAGTGCTGCTTTTAATTGACCACTTACTATACTATTCTCAATAGCCTTTTCTCTTTGCTCAAGAACTTCTCCAACACAAAGGATTGGCGTAATCTGGCTGTCTCTCAACAGTTTTTTTAACTTTAGGTTTACCGTAGCATCAGTCTCATTAAAATACTGTCTTCTTTCAGAGTGACCAACGATACAATAGTCCACGCCAATTTCTTTTAGCATTTCAACGGAAATTTCTCCCGTAAAAGCTCCTTCTGTTTCAAAATGGACATTTTGTGCGCCCACACCTACCTTTGTTCCTTTGAATGCTTCCACCAAAGTTTGTAACTGTGTATATGGAGCACATATTGCCGCCTTTACATCAGTACCTTTATATAAAGCTTTAAATTCTTCAGCAAATTCTAGTGCTTCTCTGTTTGTTTTGAACATTTTCCAGTTTCCTGCTATAAATGGAATTCTCATCGTTTAACCTCTTTCTATTTGTCTTCAATTACTGCAATTCCAGGTAAAATCTTGCCTTCTAGGAATTCCAATGAAGCACCACCACCAGTGGATATGTGAGTCATCTTGTCAGCTAGACCAAATTGTTCTACTGCTGCAGCTGAATCTCCACCACCAATTACAGTTATTGCTTTGCTACTTGCTAGAGCTTTGGCTATTGCCTCAGTCCCTTGTGCGAAGTTTGGCATTTCAAATACGCCTACTGGTCCATTCCATACAACTGTCTTTGCCTTATTTAGAACTACCAACAATTGCTCAACTGTTTTTGGACCGATATCTAATCCCATCATATCTTCTGGAATCTTATCTCTGTCGTATATTGCAAACTCAGCATCATTGCTAAATTCTTTAGCAGCAATAACGTCAACAGGTAACATTAAGTCAACTCCCGCAGTTTTTGCCTTTTCTATTAACTCTTTTGCAAGTAAAACATTATCAGCATCTAAAATTGATTTTCCTATTTCAAACCCCATTGCTTTGAAGAAAGTATACGCCATGCCCCCTCCAATAATAAGAACGTCTACTTTTTTTAGTAGGTTTTCTATTACCGGAATCTTGTCTCCGACTTTTGCTCCACCCATAATTGCTACAAATGGTCTCTCTGGGTTTTCTATTGCGCTTCCAAGGAACTGCACTTCTTTTTCAATCAAGAACCCTGAAACAGCAGGTAAATAATCTGCTACTCCTGCAGTAGATGCATGTGCTCTATGGGCCGTTCCAAATGCCTCTTGTACAAAAACCTCTCCAAGGGAAGCAAGTTCCTTTGCAAAATCTGCACCGTTTTTTGTTTCTTCTTTTCTAAATCTGACATTTTCTAGTAGCATAACTTGTCCGTCTTGTAGATTAAATGCTGCCTCTTTGACTTTATCATCGACAACTTTATCACAACTAATAAACGTGATTTTCTGTTTTAGCAACTCAGAAAGTCTGTCAGCGACTGGTTTAAGAGTGAATTTCATATTTGCTTCACCCTCTGGTCTGCCAAGATGTGACATCAAAATAACTTTAGCTCCGTTTTCAACTAAATAATTAATTGTTGGTAATGCTGCAGTGATTCTAATATCGTCAGTTATTACGCCGTCCTTTTGTGGAACGTTAAAGTCGCACCTTACTAGGACTCTTTTTCCTTTAACATGAATATCTCTAATAGTTTTTTTCATTTTAAAGACCCTTCTTTTAATTTATTTATTATTTATTATCAACACTTTCCATATATTTAATCAATTCAAGTGTTTTGCTGGAATATCCATACTCGTTATCGTAGAATGAAATCAACTTAAAGAACTTGCTATTAAGTTCCATTCCTTCTCTTGCATCAAATATTGATGTACATGGATCTCCTATGAAATCGCCTGAAACTACTTCATCATCAACATATTCAATAACGCCTTTTAGGAATGTTTCAGAAGCTTCTTTAACCTTTTTACAGATTTCTTCATATGAAGTTTCCTTTTTTAGAACTACGTTTAAATCTACAACTGATACATCAGCAGTAGGTATTCTATATGAAATTCCTGTCATTTTTCCTTTTAATGAAGGGATTACAAGTCCAACAGCTTTTGCTGCACCTGTAGTTGAAGGTATAATATTGCCAAATACTGATCTTCCTGTTCTCCAATCCTTCATTGAACGAGCATCAACTACTTTTTGTTTTGATGTTGCTGAATGAATTGTAGACATTAAACCTTGGTCGATTCCAAAGTTATCTTCTAACACCTTACAAAGTGGTGCCAAACAGTTTGTTGTACATGACGCGTTTGAAATAACGTGCATATCTGTTGTATAGTCAGTATGGTTAACACCATATACAAAAGTAGGTGTTTCCTTATCTTTTGCTGGTGCTGAAATAACAACTTTCTTTGCTCCTGCTTTTACGTGATCCATGGATTTTTCTGTAGTTACATATGCCCCAGTTGCCTCCACTATGTACTCTGCTCCACAATCTTTCCATGGGATATTAATTGCTTCTGATTCGCCATATACTGGAATTTTTTTACCGTCTATAACAATTCCTTTTTCATATGTGTCTAGGCTCTTTGGAAATCTCCCAAATGTACTGTCGTACTTTAACATATAAACCAGATAATCAAAATCTGCGTTACGAACGTTAATTCCTACAATTTCAATCTCCGGCATATCCATAGCAGCACGAATTACCACTCTGCCTATCCTTCCGAAACCACTAATACCAACTTTAATTGCCATCTCTCTTTCCTCCTTGAATTAATAATTAGTTTAAATGTAATTTATTTATTAATAATTAAATTAATACGATTTTAGAAACGTCTTCTCTTTGATGAAGACAGGATTTTCATACCCTCTCTATATTTAGCCACAGTTCTTCTGGAAATTTCCATACCTTTGTCTGCTAACATTTCCACCATATCTTGGTCACTGTATGGTTTTTTAGGGTCTTCGCTGTCAATTATTTCTTTTATAAATGACTTGATGCTGTTTGATGAAACGCCTACGCCCTCATCGTTTGAAATACCACTTGAGAAAAAGTATTTCATCTCAAATACTCCTCGTGGACTTTGCATGTATTTCCCATTAATAGAACGACTTACGGTGGATTCATGTACACCTACTTCGTCCGCTATTTGTTTTAGAGTTAATGTCTTTAGAAATTTTTCTCCTTTGTCGAAGAACTCATTCTGGTATTTTACCACTGCACTAGCAACATTAAATATAGTTTGTTTTCTCTGTTCTATACTTTTTATTAGCCAAATAGCAGAATTAAATCTATCATTAAGATATTTGTTAAGTTCTGGGTCTGTATTGGCTTGCTCCGTCAACTTGTTATAATAGGAACTAACCATAAGTTGTGGTACACTTGATTCGTTAGTAGATACTATGTACTCATTATTTATTTTTTCAACAAAGATATCCGGTACAACGTACCTTGTGGATTCCCCATTGGAAAATTCTCTCCCTGGTTTTGGTTCAAGTCTTTTTATGGCATCACAAATTTCCTGCACTTCTGAAGTAGTCAAACCTACTGTCTTAGCAATATTTGCTATCTTATTGTTTGCCAAATCTTCTAGCATTTCATTTATAATATATTCAATTTCCTCAGTCAACTCCCCTTTTGAGGCAAGCTGAATAATAAGACATTCTCTTAGGTCACGAGCAGCTACACCAGTAGGCTCAAAAGTTTGGATAACATCCAGAACGTCTTCTACTTCCTCCACAGAGCATTTTATTGCCTGGGAAATTTCTTCAACTGTAACTGTCAAATAGCCATTATCATCTAATGCTTCGATTATGTATTTCCCAATCAAAAGTCTTTTGCCTTTCAATTTTGTAAATTGAAGTTGCGACATCATATAATCATCAAGGGTTGTTTCTTTGGAAACAAACTGCTCAAAAGTGTATTCATCATCTGGGGTAGATTTGTATTCCCACTGTTTATAACTGATGTCATCATATTCCGCTTCTTTGATTTTTTCTCGAAGGTCTATCTCTTTTTCTTCGTTTTTTTCGGATATTGGTTCTTCGTAACCCATATCAGAAGGCTCATCTTTGTCAGTTTCTTTTTGTTTGCCTACTTCGAGTATTGGGTTCTCTAAAAGCTCATTTTCCACAAAAGAATCTAACTCCATGTTGTTAAACTGCAAAATTTGGATTGCCTGTATTAACTCTGGAGTCATTGACAGTTTCTGTGTCTGTTCAATTGTCAAATCATAACTTAGTTTCATATATACCTCTACAAATTCACTCTATGCAAATAGTATACCATAATAAAGTTTTATTTCAACCCTGGGAAGCCTAATTGTCTCAAAGCTTCAAATAAAATTATATTTGCCGAGTTTGATAAATTGAATGATCTTAGTCTAGTACTTTCACTCATTGGTATTCTAATGGCATTTTCTTTGTGCGCCTCTATAAAATCTCTTGGAAGTCCTGCGGTTTCTTTGCCGAAGAGCAACATATCTTCGTCCTTATACTGTACCTCTGTATAAATATGTCCGCCTTTTGTCGTGGCAAGGTACATATTTTTGTCCTTATATTGTTCCATAAATTGTTCAAGACTTGGGTGTACTTCCACATTGACATGCTGCCAATAATCAAGTCCTGCACGTTTTAGACTTTTTTCATCTAAAGAAAAGCCCAGTGGCTCTACTAAATGAAGTTTTGTATCTGTCGCTGCACAGCTCCTTGCAATATTTCCTGTATTAGGTGGAATCTCAGGTTCCACAAAAACTATATGTAATGACATAAATTCTCTCCTTTTTTTAACTTTATACTACTATCATAATATTTTTTTGCAAATTAATAAAGACAAATTTGATTATATGGTATATAATTTTTATCGATGTTAAAATTCTAACCTGGAGGTAATAATGAAAACAGTAAAAATTGGCTTGTTAGGCTTAGGCAACGTAGGTGCTGGCACTTATAAGATTTTGTCAACGAATAAAGAAATTATCCAAAAGAGAATCGGTAAAAATGTTGAGGTAACAAAAATACTACAACGTTCTATGTCAAAGAAAAGATTAATTGACGTTAGTCCATATCTTTTGACTACTGATCCTGACGAAATTCTATGTAACCCTGAAATTGATATTGTAGTTGAAGCAATTGGTGGCATTGAACCTGCCACATCATTTATGCTTACTGCAATGAGAAATGGAAAACATGTTGTAACTGCCAACAAAGCAGCTGTTGCAGCAAATTATCCAAAGCTTGTGGAAACTGCTAAAAATAATGGCGTTTCATTTAAATTTGAAGCAAGTGTCGGAGGTGCAATCCCTGCACTTACTGCAATCACAGGAGCATTACAAGGAAATGAATTTCTTGAAATTATGGGTATTCTAAATGGAACAACAAATTATATTTTGACTAAAATGACAGACCAAGGACTTGATTATAATGATGTACTAAAAGATGCTCAAGCAAAAGGTTTTGCTGAAGCTGATCCAACGGCTGACGTTGAAGGTATAGATGTTGCCAACAAATTGTCCATACTAATGGCGCTGGCATTTGATCAGTATATACCACCAACTGCAATCCATACAAAAGGTATCACCAAGATTACTATGGATGAAATTGAAGAAGCAAAATCAAAAAATTGCAAAATCAAACTTATTGCCATGGCTTCTAATGAAGATGGCAAATTATATTACAGTGTAAAACCAACACTAATAGACAACTCTCACCCACTTGCAGGTGTTTCAAATGAATACAATGCAATATATATTACAGGAAACGCATCTGGTGAATTAATGTTCTACGGCAAAGGCGCAGGCCCTCTTCCAACTGGAAGTGCTGTAGTTGGTGATATATTATCAATAGCAAAAACGGAGGTAGAATAATGAGTTTATACAAAGAATGGCAAGACCTAATAGGCCAGCAAACAGATGACACTTTTGAGGAGTTCTGGAAAGAATATGCTGATACTGAAACAAAGATTTATAAGTATATTTTAGCAAACCACAACGAGCATCTAAAAGGCACTTTTGCTGAATTAGTTGAAAAATTTCAATGCAATAAGGTTATTTTTGCTGGTTTTCTCGACGGAATCAATTCAAGTTTAATGGAAGAAAATGACCTTGAAATCATTACTGAGGATACTGCAATAGATCTTGATGTAGACTTTGAAAATTTGTTCTATAACATGCTAGTTGCTGAAGCTGACTACCTTTTCACTTTGGAAGAATGGGAAGATGTCATCGAAGAAGAAAAGAGAATTGACATCGTCAAAACTTACAAGCGTTCAAGAACAATAGTAAAAGCAAAAGAACCTGGCAGAAATGACCCTTGTCCATGTGGCAGCGGCAAAAAATATAAAAAGTGCTGTGGCTCAAACTAATATGTTTGTGACAGCACCTTAAACTATTAATCAAGAGAGTAGAACTTTTCTATTCTCTTTTTTATTTATCCTTAATTAGCAAAATCTGTTTACATCTACTTTATAATGTTTTTTTCACAAAGATCGCCTATTGGGCAATTATCGCAATCAGGCTTTCTTGCTGTGCAACAATTTCTGCCATGAAAAATCAGTGAGTGATGTGTCTTTGACCATCTTTCTTCTGGCACACGCTCCATTAATGAAAGCTCGGTTTTCAGCACGTCTTTTTCTTCTACAAGCCCTATCCTGTTTGCAACTCTAAATACATGGGTATCTACTGCAATTCGCTGTTTTCCAAAACCAACTGATAATACTACATTAGCTGTTTTTCTGCCAACTCCTGACAACTCAACTAGACTATCATAGTCATTAGGGACTTCCCCATTATATTTTTCTACAAGCAGTTTTGCCATTGCTGAAATATTCTTTGCCTTGGTTTTATACATTCCAATACGTCTTATGAGATTTTCAATATCGGAAACCTCTGCCTTTGCCATAGCAAAAGCATCTGGATATCTTTCAAAAAGTTCTGGAGTTATTATGTTAACACTTTTATCAGTGGTTTGTGCTGAAAGAGCCACCGCCACAATCAGTTGATATATATTCTTATGATTTAATGCACACTCTGCATCTGGGTATGTATTTTCCAATGTATCTAAGATCTTAGCAATATTGCTATCTTCTATCATATTTGCCACTTGTCTTCCTTTCACGAGTATTACTATATTATATAGTTTTTTAACTTTATTTCAAGCTAAATTTCTGTAGTAACAAACAAGTGCAAAGGCCCATCTTTCGTAATTATTCTTCAAATATAGGATCAACAATTACTGTTTTAGCTACTGATTGAAAATCTTTTGTCTCTTCATTCTTGTCTTTGTCCGTTAAATCAGCATTTACCACTAAAGTTATGTTAACTGCCTCTGTTCTATCATATATTTTATTTAATGGAGTATCCAATTTTTCATAAAATGCAGTCTGATTTGCGAACTCAATTGCACTGGTTATTGGTTCAATTTTAATATTTTTTACTCCACATACTGAAAAATAATCGCCAGAATGCCATAGAATTATATCTGCTGTTAATTTATGGGGCTTTTTATTTTCATCATAGTTTATATCTCTTCCCAACTCTATTGTTTTCATTAGGAACTCACCTTTATCGATTCTAACCTGTGCATCTTCCGGAGACAAACCCTTTTCTTTTATTAATTCTTTCTTTAGTATGCTTTGCTGCTTGTGTACATCTGGAGTGTTCTCTGCACGCAATTCAGTGTAGGATATAACTTTGTCATAAGGTAATTTCTCTGTGATTTCACCTTTTGTCCCACATCCTACCAAGGCTAATATTAGCATTAGCATAGCAATTATCGCTATTCTTCTTCTCATTATAAATACCTTCTTTCAAATTTCTTCTACTTACATTCTTTATCCTTTTCTGATAGTCCTTGTCGTTGCCGCTCCTCCACGAATAATTCACTATAGCTCCCAGCAAACAGTTTTTAAATATTGTCATTAATAAATAGGTTGATAAAAGAAATCCTTTTTTGTTGTAAATACATTCTGTCATTTGCTCTATTTTATGAAAACTAATAGAGTTTTAAAATCAAAAGGATTAGTATTATAATCGGTATTGCCATAAAAGCAGCATATGCATACTGTTTTTTTCTGATATCGTAAATCATACGAATTGCAAATATCAAACTTATAAAAATGTATGCTAATATTAGTTTGTTTTCTAACATGTCTGTTCCCCTTTCATTTTAATGTTGAGAAGATTACCATTTTGCAGTATAAAAATACTCTTCGTAATTTCTGTTCTTACTTTACATATACTTATTGCTATTTTTAATTTTCTTGAAATATGATAATCCTATGCTTATACATTGACGGTACTCTTCCTTCTGCTTTAATAATTGGTTTTATTCTTTATTAGCACGATGATGTAAAAATGCAAACATCAATGTTACTATTATTGCCACCACCGTAAGTATTGGCAATTCACTCATAAGATCATGACTAACTGTTCCATGCACTACCAGATCCCTAATCAGCATCAACCCAATAAACAGTATTAATGCTGGAAAGCTATGTTGTAATCCAAACACGATATCCTTTTTTCTCATTTCTATCCTCCTGTGAACTGAATTTTTTATTATTGCACGCCACCTTTTTTGAAATGCTCATATTATTATAAATACCCCTAGTATTTTAAATCACTTTTTTTCAAATAAAGATTCATCTATTAAACTTTGGACAATAAAGAATATACCTATTACCACTGTTCCACACATTATTACATCAAAAATTATCGGCATGTATTTTAACTCACTACCGAAGTTCCCAAACACTGCTACTATGTATTTTGTAGCAAAAAGTATCGCCGAGGATACCAATAACGCAGAACCAACAATTCCTTTAATTAATTTCATTCTTACTAACCTTCCTTTCTTTGTCTATCTCCACCATACATGAAATAACAATCTAAAGCAAGGGTTTTGCAACAGATGGTCGATATTTGCAACAGATGGTAGTTTTTATAAGACAACCTCAGATTTATGTCACTCTCATAAGATCACGACTAACCGTTCCATGCACTACCAGAACCCTAATCATCAAACCACCATTTAGCTAA